>JAHFFJ010000045.1 GCA_023248035.1 Microcaldota archaeon | reverse complement strand
ACCTAATTCTGTAAGTGCAATGGCATGCATGACTAACTCGCATGCATGGATAATATAGAAAAAGGATTTAGAGTACTACCGCCGCAGCAAGCTGCGGGGTATACACCCAGGCTGCAATTAAATTAGCTGCCTAAGCGTGGGAAATTCTTATTAAATGTAGTGTTGAATTTAGGCCTATGGATTATCGCTACATTCTTTTATTTGCATTATTAATCTCGTCAAGCTTTGGAGCGTGTATAGGTTATAATGATTCTTTTGATGTGCGGGTTCTTGATGCAAAACTTAGACCGGTAGAAGGAGCGGATGTAGTAATAAAATACGATAGAGGAGCGACATTTGGCGAACAGTATTTCATTACACCAGCAAAAAAAACTGACAGTAATGGAAAGGTCCATTTTGATATTCTTAATCAGGGGACACTTTCAAGGCCAATAGACTGCAAAATAAACATAAATGCGTCATTAGATGGAACTCTCCAGAAAAAGGAGATAATAGCTAATACCCATGGACAGATAATAGATCTTGCCTTAAGTGATGCTTATCCCATAAAATTCTATGTCAGGGATCAGTTCCAATCACCTTTGAAAAATGCCACTGTAACAATCGGCAGTAGCAGCAAAAAAACAGACGAAATGGGATTAGTGAAGATTTTCGTGAAAAAAGGTGTCTATGATTATTTTGCAAGTTATGTTGATGCTTCACAAGCAGGCAAAATTAATGTTAGTGATGATACCGCATTCGAGGTTCTGTTTCCTTATTATAAGATACAGCTTGATGTGAGAGATGACAATGGAAACCCGCTTAATGCTACGCTCATGATATTCAACCACACTTATTACCTTGCAGATGGGCATTTTGAAAATAATAAGACATTTGGAAGCGAGGTTCCCTATACATTGGAGTATTCTGGACTTGAGAGTTCTGGAACCATAACCCCAAGTGTCGAACCTAATGTAAAAGCAGTGTTTGATGTACATGCCCCGCTTTTCGGAGAGATAAAACCAGAGGTATTAAACAACCGACCTAAACTCCATATAATCGCAAGTGATCCGGGAAAACTTGCAAGTGGGATTAGTATTTCAAGCATAAAGGTGACCTATAAAATAGAACCCGGCGATTCAGGATGGAGCAATGCGATCACATTTACTGCGGGATTAAATAAGTTTACTACGGATTTCCCAGAATTACCAGAAAATTCTATCGTAAATTTTAAGATAGAGGTAAAAGATAATGCAGGGAACAAGGCAGATATTGATGGCAAATTTTCTACATTAATTCAACAAAATAACACACAAAACCAGACAAATACACAAACTGAGCCCCCCCAGGAACAGGGAATACCACTTTTATACATTCTAATTGGTGTAATTATCGTTATTTTGACCATTTATATGGTATTTCGCATAAGAAGTAAAGCAAGTGGTGGGTCTTAGTTAGGGTTACGTTTATAAATTGTGTGTTTTATAATAATAATAACTCATATTATCATAAACTATAATAAAATAGTGAGTAATAAAAGTATAAAAAATAGAAAAATGTGGTGATGTAATGCCCCGTGGAAAGAAGATTATTATTGAGACTGAAGTTAATGACGATTTTGTAGATAGGTTCAAGGCAATAGACCTAGAGGAACTCAAAAATTCCAGAGATGATACCGAAAAGGGTCTTTCATCCTCTATAGCAAGCGTATTCAAGGTTGCACAAAATCTTTACCGCCAAAAGGCAAGTGAAGACGAATTGGAAGGAAAACACCAATTGTTTTCAGTCCGATCAGCTTATGACTATCTTAAGGATAATAGTGTGTTTATTTCATTTAGGGCATTTGGTGGAAGAATAGAGAGGGGCACCATACCATTTGTCAAAGTTGGAAGAAAACGATACATACCAAAAAGCGTACTTGATGATATTACAAACACCAAGACTGAATTTTACACAGTAAAAGAAGCATACGAAGAATACAAGAAATCGAACCAGAAAATCAATTTCAGGGCTTTTATAGGGAGGATAGAGAAGGGATCAATTCCTTCAGTGAAATTTGGAACCCGAAGATTAGTACCAAGAGATGCAGTAGAAGCACTCACCCACATAAGCTCGAACTACTATTCAGTAAGTCAGGCAATAAAGGAACTTCATAAGACTGGACTTAGGATAAAAAGAAACGCCTTTGAAAGACGTCTGGATCGTGGAAGAATTCCGCATGTAAAAATAGGTGGAAGACGTTTCATCCATGAAAACGTTATGAAAGAGCTTGTGGATAAGGAGATTGCTCTTAAGAAATAATTTTTTTTATTTCATTTATTACTTATTTTATAAATCTAGAAGAGATTAATTTATTACCTTTCTTTGATTAATAGCTAAAGATGGTAGTAAAAAAAGCCTATTTTATCGATGCCGGCTACACTATAAAAAACGGTAAAACCTACGTTTCACTTACTTTAAAGGGTAAGAAAACGGTGAAGCGATATTACCAGTATGATCCATATTTCATAGTTGATGTGCCCCTGGAAAAGAAAGACGAATTGCTCCTTGTAAAAGGAATGAAGAAAAATGGCGAAGTTGTTAGCCCAATAAGGGTGGAAGAAACTGAAAGGAAAGTTGGGCAAAAAACAAAAAAAATGGTCAAACTTTACTGTAGGGAACCATCCCATGTCCCCGCCATAAAAGCAGCTGTTCCTTACCCCTCCTTCGAATACAATATACCTTTTGCAAAGCGCTTTATTTTCGACATGCAACTCTCACCACTTCACATAATTAGCTATGAGAGAGAAGGGAAGGAAATAAAGAAATTTTTATCAATTAAACCTGGAGTTCCAAAACTCTCACTGATGAGTTTTGATATTGAAACATATAATCCCAAAGGTGCGCCACGTGAAGGGGTTGATCCGCTTATCATGATAAGCTACTGTGGGTCCAAAAAGGGAGTTTTGACATTTAAAAAATCAGCCAGGGATTTTGTAGAAACTGCAGCAGGTGAACGTGAAATACTTGAACGATTTAGCCAGATAATAAAGGAAGAAGATCCCGATGTTTTATTTGGCTATAATTCAGCCAATTTCGATCTTCCCTATCTTTTGGCAAGGTCACAGCACGAGAAGGCTAAATTCAAAATGGGCAGGTATGGAAGCAAGATAACACCTATCAAAAAAGGGCTTATAAGCGGAATGAAAATAAGTGGCAGGGTACACTGCGACCTTTATCCAATAGTAAAGTTTTTTGGTTTTATAGGACTGATAAAAGCACAGCGCTTCACTCTCGATGCTGTTGCTCAGGATGTTTTAGGGAGTAAGAAAGTAAAGATAATGAAGGAAGATATTTGGCAGGTCTGGGACAGTGGAGAGATAGACACCCTTTGCGAATACTCACTGGTGGATTCTGAGCTTACCCTTGCACTAGGCGAGAGATTTATACCAATTGAAATGGAGCTTTCAAGTGTGGCAAAGATGCCGCTTTTTGAAACTACACTTTCTACAAGCGGACAACTTGTTGAAAATTTGCTCATGTACCATGCAAGTGAGCGGGGGGAACTGATACCATCAAAGCCACTTGGGGAAGATATTAATGATCGGATTAATGCTCCGATACAGGGTGCTTTTGTCAAACTACCGGCACCGGGAATTTATGAGAATGTAGCAGTACTTGATTTTCGTGGCCTGTATCCTTCCATTATAGTTTCTTATAATATTGACCCCGCAACCCTTAATGAAGATGGAAAATCGGTAGGGGGCGATGGAAGTCCGAACAATGAAGAATATTTCACCTCCCCAACAGGTGCACAATTTTCAAAAAAAACCGGACTGATACCATTTGTACTTGATTATCTTATTGACATGAGAATGGTGATAAAGAACGAGATAAAAAAATTGGATAAGGATAGTGAGGAGTATGTACGATTAAGTGCACGTTCCCATGCACTCAAAATACTTGCAAATTCTTTCTATGGTTATATGGGCTATGCCCGATCACGATGGTATTCACGTCCTTGTGCAGAGAGTGTAACGGCATGGGGGAGAAAGCACATAACTGATACTATAGAAATTGCAGAAGGTCAGGGATTTAGTGTTCTTTACGCTGATACCGATTCAGTTTTCCTTATCTACAAGAGCAAGGATGATGTCCTAAAATTCATGAAAAGCGTGAACGATGCACTTCCTGAAAAAATGGAGCTGGAGCTAGAAGGATTTTATCCTCGGGGAGTTTTTGTAAGCAAAAAAGGTGGAGAAGAACGTGGTGCAAAGAAAAAATATGCGCTTCTTGGTGAGGATGGCAGGATAAAAATCCGTGGTTTTGAACTGGTAAGACGGGACTGGTCCAAGATAGCAAAAAACACCCAGCTTAAGGTGCTAGAAGCCATACTGAAAGATGGTAGCAAGGAAAAAGCAGTAAAGATAATACGGGAAGTTGTAGCTGAGCTTTCTGAAGGTAAAGTCCCCCTGGATATGCTTGCGATAAATACCCAACTCAACAAGGATCCAGGCTCTTATGAGGTTGCAAGTCCGGAGCTTTCTGCTGCAAAAAAACTCAGAGAAGCTGGCATAGCTGCAGATAAGGGGAGTTTGATCACATACGTTGTTGGTAAGGCAGGCAAAACCATATCGGAAAAGGCAGTGCCTCTTGAACTTGCCAAAGATTATGATGCAGATTATTACATCAACAACCAGGTTTTGCCTTCTGTAATGAAGATAATGAAGGAACTGGGCTATGATGAATATAGTATGAAGTTTGGTGGAAAACAAAAGAGTTTGGATCAGTTCTTCTGATTTTGAAAGTCATTAAAAACAATCGCCTGAATAAAGAACACATGGTAACCAAGGAAATGAAAAGTGATAAAAAAGACGGGGGGAAAGACGATAAAACGGATTTTGCTGCTGTTGTAACTAGCATCCTCGAAAAGGCTTTGGCCACAAGAAAAGGATTTACTCCTGAAGTTGTCATGGAATTCGAAGAGGTTGGTAGAACGAGTAGGGAACAGCAGATGCTTGGGACTACACCAAGTAGAAGAGGAGTGGTTGCCAGCAAAACTGGGCTGGTAAGTTCAAGAGTAACAACCAAGGCTATAGAAGAAGCAGTTGATTTGGCAGAGAGATTAGAACTTGCTACCAAAGGGCACGGACTTAATTTAAGAGACTGGGTTGGTTAATATGGATCTTGATTTTCTAGATGATGAAAGTAAGGCGGACTTGGTACTAGTATGGAAGAACATGAGTGAGTCGGATAAGGCGCACTTCATAAACCAGGTAGCACTTGCATTAAGTGTATGGGGAAGCGAGGAGAGAGGGAAACAAATAGTTGTAGAGATATTGCACCTCATGGTGGTAAATGGAACGAGTACTCTTGCAGATTTTGGACTCTATATTGATCGCATAAAAGAAAACGAACTTGGTGAAAAAGTGAAAAGAGCATCAATAATAATTGAAGGGTATAGGATAAAGAATTCTCTTTCTTCTGAACCTCATCAGGAACTTGTTTAGTGATATTATGAAACTTTGTGGCTTTTGCAGTGCATCTAAGGGCATAGCGCCACTCCATGCCCGAGTGTTAGATAAAGATGGGATCGAAAAATGTGTTCCGATCTACGATGGACCATGCAGTATTTGTAATGATAAAGCACTAGAGACTACAAGAATGATTGATGATGCGTGCAAGATGTTGCCAGATGGCGGCACTTTTTCAATTTCAACCATAATACCAAGCGACTGGCTTATACGTGAAGAGGAAATTTGGGACAGGGTCTTGGCAAATTCTCAGAGTATAAAAAATTACCTAAACCATCACATAAGTAATATGATAGAGAAAGGGAAAAACGCTTGTTATGTAAGTGATGGGGATTATCGAGTTATTTTTGATTACGCCAGCGGGAAGGTAGAAAGTACCCGCAATGAACTTTTCGTATTTGGAAGATATAAGAAACTAAGCCAAGGTCTTTCACAAAGCAGGTGGCGATGTACCAGATGTGAAGGCAAAGGCTGCCAGGAATGCCAGGGAAAAGGCAAACTTTATGTCTCAGTAGAAGAAAAAGTTGGTGAACCATTCAAAAAAGCTGCTTTGGCAGATGATTATGTTATGCATGCTTCAGGACGAGAGGATGTTGATGCAACCAATACTGCAGGAAGAGCTTTTGTAATGGAAATAAAGAATCCTAAAAACCGCCGCTTTGATTTGGCTTTGATTGCCAGCGAAATTGCCCAAAGCGGAGAAGTGAGCGTGGATGATTTACGCATAGTGCCCCGAACTTTTCTTGAACTGGTTACTGAATCACATTTTGATAAAACTTATGATGCTTATGTGGAATTTGGACGGGAAGTTAGTGCTACTGATGGCGAAAAAATCGCAAGCCTTGAGGGGAAAACCCTGCTCCAGCAGACGCCCAAGCGGGTAGCTCATAGAAGAGCGAACTTAGTACGCCATAGGAAAATAAAGGAGATTAACGCTAGTGGTTTTACGGGCAAGCACTGTAACATTAGTGTTAAGGCTGAAGCTGGAACCTACATAAAAGAACTTATTTCAGGAGATGGAGGAAGAACAAAACCAAGTATAAGTGAGCTTCTTGGAACAACTGCTGTTTGTAAGAAGCTTGAAGTAACTGAAATTGATGATGGTTACATGGAATTTTGCCTTGAAAAAATGAAGAAAATATAGCCATAAATTTCTTTACTCAGAATTTTACTCCAAACTCATTCATGTAACTCCTATATTTTTCGTAAGTTTTATCATCAACATAGGTTTTACCATCCACAACTCGATCTTTTAGATGAGTGAAAATATTATGGATGCTTTCGATTGCATGAACCGGAACTCCGGTGGTTTCAGTAAATTCTTCAAGTGCTCCGATTTTTCTTGCGCGCTCCATCCGATCAACAGCAATAACTATACCCACCACTTCTGCCTTGAGCGATTTTTCAAGCTTTTCTATCGCTTCTATTTTAGTGGCTCCATTTGTGATAACATCATCTACTATTACTACTTTTGAACCATGATCGATATTCTGGCTCCCTACAAAAATGCTTCCTGCATCCCCACCGTGGAGCTTCATTTCTTTTCTGTCAAAGAGCCATTTCTTATTTACACCTGAATTTGCAAGGGCAAATGTTGTACTAAGTGCAATCGGAATTGCTTTATATGCAGGTCCGAAAACAACATCGAAGTTAGTTCCTATTGTACTCGTAATTGTGGAAGCATAGTATTTACCAAGTTCTGCAGTTGCAGAGCCATTTGTTATAGTTCCAAGGTCGATAAAATAAGGTGATTCACGACCACTTTTTAGGACGAAATCACCAAACCGAATTGCCCCGTTTTTTGCCAGAAATTCTATGAATGAAACGTTCATGGTGTTCACTAGGGCTTTAGGCTTAAATTTCTAGTGGTTTTAGTAGTATGTCAAAACCCCATAGTCATTTGGATTTATTTTTGAACATACCCCATTTTATTTCGATTTGCTAGCAACTAATTCCATAGCGTCTTTTATTTCTGGAGAAGAACGGATGATTTGAAGGTCGGCTTCGGTTATTTGAACTGCCTCCAAAAGCTTACGAAGTGCATACCTACAATTATCTTTTTGTATAGACAAATCTACTAATTGCATCGGTAACCCTACTAAGGAAAAAGGAAAGCTTACATTTCTAGGGGAACCGGCATGCTGTGCATTAACTGTTTGAAAATATGCTCGCTCAAAATAATATAGTGAGAGAAGAGCATGGAGAGGATTACTCTCATTCCTAAGACATTTCGGGGAGGAAAGAGCTCGTGAGATTTTGATTGCACTTTCCCCAGCCTTAACAAGATCCGGCAGTATATCAGAATCGGTTTGGATTGTTGATGGGATAAGAGCTGCATTATAGGAAATTGATGATGAGTTTGTAGTAACAACTTGTGCTTTATATGGAAATGCATCACAAACTGTAGCATAAAAGAGTGATATAGCAGACCGAGTGCTTTGAGCTGAGTAGGGCTCGTAGTAAAAAGCCATATCTGGTTTGAGTAAAAGTGCAAGATTAACCCCAAATGGATAAGCCGGTATAGTGCTTGTGCATGGATATACAACCAAACTTGTTTCAACCCAGGGAAAGTGAGCTGAACGATCGAGTGGGAAAACATAACATTTAGGAGCACTTGAGCCATAGCCCCCTAAGCTTTTAGTTTGATTTGGCATCCGTTGAACTTCAGAAATAAAACGACTAAACTCTGTATGATTGATATTGACTACCCCATTATGGATGCGATTGTGTGAAGTACACGCAACTGGAGAACTAGTTAACATGTGCTAGATAGTGGTGAGATTAGTTTTAATATGTATACGAAATGAGTTTGTATTATCTCCAAATAAAGCGCTCCTGATAAAAAAAGAAGGCATGAAAAATAGTCTATGGGAGATATCTCATAGTATTATAACATAAAACCTGAAGATCTAAAGAAAATTTTAAAGACCATAAAGTAGTAGTTTTCTTCATAAGAGAGAAAAAGCTTTGCGATAGCCTGGAGGCGGGAGATTTTGTAGATCCTATCTTCCTTTTGCACCTTCACGCACCGCTCTCACCATGTCTTTTATTTTGGAAACCGAATTTTCTTTTTCAAATGCTGTCCCAACCTGTATTATGTCAGCACCTGCTTTTATCACGGATTTTGCCTGCTCCGGACTACGAATACCACCAGCAGCAATATAAGGAATTGAAATTGAGGACTTTACCGTTCTTACCATCTCTGGAGGAATTGGTCCATTTTCAGGATTGCTTCCTGCATCAGTTATGAAGAAACGAAATCCCATGTATTCTGCGGCCATTGCAAAAGCAGCTGCAATTTTATGCTTGTTACGGGGTATTCTTTTGGCATCGCCCACCCAGCCCACCGTACCTCCGGGTTCAACAACAACATATCCAACCGGAAGCGGTTCGATCCCGTAATGTTTTACCATTGGTGCTGCAAGCATCTGCGCTTCGCTTATCCAATAGGGGTTTCTTGAATTCAACATGGACATGAAATATACCGCATCCGCATATTTTGTGAGTGTTCCGATATTACCTGGAAAAAGTACCACGGGTTTGGAAACCGATTCCTTTATTGCACGGGTTATAAGATCAAGAGACTCGCCCTGCACGCCCGTACTTCCACCTATAAGTATAATGTCAGCACCGCCCTCATCAGCATTTTTAGCGGTCTTTATTGCCTGCTCCGGAGATTTGTAATCCAGTGGGTCGATAAGTGCAAAGAGCAGGCCTTTTTTTGAAGAGAGTTCATCGAGAATGTATTTTTCAGTTTTTCCAATCATTTCAAGCCACCCCGTTTTTTATCATATGAAGAATCATACCTGGTCCTATCATTTTTGTAGGCCTATCCATGTGCCCGTAAGTCGATAGATAATCATCCAGATTTAGCTTCTTAAGCCTTCTGCCAATGGCAGTAAATTGGCTTTCTGAGCAGGATGCAAGATAGTTGTGA
>JAHFFJ010000005.1:39033-40209 GCA_023248035.1 Microcaldota archaeon | reverse complement strand
AAAGATTATAAGAGGCATGACATGGAAATCGGAGAACCCTACCATCAAGTATTACCTCTGCTCCGCTCAGATTTATTCTACCACAAAGAACCGTCTTTCCAAGAACCACCCCGCGAGGTGGAAGTAGAACATTAGGAGCAACGTTGGAAGTTAATTCAAAAAATACCCCGTTACGCCTATAACCCATAAATTCCCTCTTTTTTATTTCAGAAGGAACCGCACCATCAAAACTTGCAAATTCAATTCGACTATTTGAATCTAAGAGAACATTTTGTGAGGGTTTTGGAAGTTCATCAAACAGGATCCCATTATATGAAAATGAATGTAGAATTGCATCAGATTCCTGACGGGAAAGAGTAGACGTGGGTAAACCAAATGATCTTCTAGAAGGTTCTATCATCAAAGTCCTTAAAGTAAAAAATTGTTTAACGCTACATTCACCTTGTTCTATACCTGCACGTGGAAATGCAGCACTGAAACTAAGCATTGATGCCATAAAATTACAGATGAATAAAAGATTTAATATATCTATTTGATATCGATTTCTTCGGCGTAATTTCTATGAATAATCTCTCTGAGTAAAAAGCCATCATAATCAGAATTAATAGATCACATATGCTATTTTTGCCCGGTCTTTATGGATCATTTCAGTACTATTAAGAAGTGGCTCAAAAGAAGTAACTTCATTTACAATACGACCAAGCCCAGGAATGTGATCAAATGTATTAACATTTACTGGATGACTTTGGCGGTTTGGTTTTTGCACCACACTACTCCCGGTTACTATTGCAAAAATTCGGGGTTTTCTCATGGTTGAACCTCTTCAAAGCGCCCTTTCATGCGATTCTTGTCAACTTTATATGGATCGAACACCCGACCATTCATGCATATGTAAACTCCGGGTGAAAGGCACTGTACTTTTGCAAGTGCATAGCCAAGATTGAAACCTCCATCAGAAAATTCGAACCCTTTTAGGGGGATCATCGATCCAGTAAGAACCACGACCTTATCACTAGCTTCAAGCTCGTCGATAAGGTATTGTGCAGTATCGGGCATGGTGTAGGTTCCATGAGTTATTATGAACATTTTATGGGCGGAATTTTTGATCATCTCAAGTATTTTTTGTCGATCAGTATGACGGATTTCACGGCTATCTTTAAGGACTGCAATTTCGAA
>JAHFFJ010000005.1:0-39023 GCA_023248035.1 Microcaldota archaeon | reverse complement strand
GCAGATTAAGATTAGTGACAAAATTTTCTATGTGGGATTTATCTCCTATTACTAGAGAATCCTTGGTGGGATCGAAAGAAGAATCAATAGTTCCCCCAGTGAGGATAAAGTGTATCGTTTCCTGGTTATTGCAATTCACAAGATTTTTGGTTATAATACACACCTGAGATATTTTAACTATCAACAATGTTATGAATGATGTTATTTTAGTATATAAAATAGTTGAACACTTTTTTTACGAAAAGGAGAAAATTTAATATACATTTTACTCTAATATAGAAATTAATGATTTTATGGACAAAATAGTACTAAATGAAAAAGACAAGCGTATACTCTTTGAACTAGATATGGATGCACGAGTACCTCTTTCGGTTCTTGGGAAAAGGGTGGGGCTTTCACGCGAGGTAG
Source organism: Microcaldota archaeon (assembly GCA_023248035.1). Lineage (GTDB taxonomy): Archaea > Micrarchaeota > Micrarchaeia > Anstonellales > Bilamarchaeaceae > Bilamarchaeum. Next base: position 38,615 of record JAHFFJ010000005.1, on the reverse strand, counting down.
TTTATTATCGTATAAGGCAGCTTGAGAAAAAGGGCATCATTGAAGGTTATTATGCTGCAGTAGATATAACGAAATTGGGGTACATATATTGTAGGGTTTTTCTCAAATACCGGATGATGAGGCAGGAAGATGAGGGAAAACTTCTGACTTATTGTAAAAAAAGTAAATGTATAAGATGGATAGCTCTTGGTGAAGGAAAGTGGGACATAACTATCGTTATAATTGCTAGAAATCTTCAGGAAATAGAAGGGACTTATGATGATTTAAGTTCAAAATTCGGAGCTTTTTTCCAAAACCCATATACCACAATTGCCTTTAGCATACATCATTTTAAGCATAATTACCTCTATGGCACCGAAGATGAGACCGATAAGGTATTGGGTGGGGGAGAAAGTGTGGGTATTGACCAAACTGATAGCCTTGTCCTTGGAGAAATTTCTAACAATGCAAGAATTCCCATACAGGAACTTGCAAAAAATTTAAAGATAAATCCGAAGGTTGCTTCTTATCGCATCAAAAAACTCCTCCAAAAAAAAGTCATTCTTGCATTTAGGGCAAAACTCAATCTAAGGTTACTTGGATATGATCACTACAAGGTTTTTCTTACCCTGCAAAATCTTAATGAGGACAATCAAAAAACAATACATACCTATCTTTTGCTTAATCCAAATGTGATATACATTACAAAACCAATGGGAATGCACAACCTTGAATTTGAGATAATGGTAAATGGGACAAATGAACTTCACGAATTCATACGTGAGTTTAGGATTAAGTTTGCAGATATTGTTGTGGATTATGATACCATGCTCAATTATGCTGAACCGATATTGGAATATGTCCCAAAATGAAATTCAAGCCAGAAACTATAGGATTATTTTCGGAGCTGGTAGAGTGCAACCTGACTCCCTTCATCAATAGCAAGGCGGGAGATATCAAACCCATGTTGAGAACCTAAAAGCATCATTTGTTCATGGGTGTATTTTATTGAATAAAACCCACCAAGAGTGCTGCCTGAACGGTAGGTCTGCCCCAAACCAGAGTGTAGATCTGATACAACATCGAAAAGCGCAAGTACGATATGAACGCTCTCAAAACCACTACCGCATATAGCACTAAAATCAACTTTTGCCAATGTCACACGATAGTTGCATTTTTCAATATCTTCAGGGCTTATTCCATGAAGACTTGCGCCTATCTTTGCCTGCTCACGCATAACATCTCCATTATACTGATCTAGCATATCAAAGAGTTGATCACGAGTAGGCGGAACAAGATAGATCCCAAGTAGAATGTTTCGGGCATTAATAGCTTTAAAAACGTTAAAATTATTATTCGGAGGGAGATTACAGAAGGTAGTCCCCAGATTAACCACGAAAACTTCTTCATCAGTAAGACCAATAGATTTTTGGGCAAGTTCTTCAAATGAAAATGAAACCGGACGAATAAGTCCTGAATAGAGACCCCCGATCCGGACATGTATATGTTCCAGCACAGTTTGATTACAATCAACAAGGAAAAGATTGGATGGAAGTTTCTGCGCCTTTGCCATACTTCCTAAGATAGCTTCGAGCTTTGCTTGACCCGGACCAAGTTCAACCATTTGGAACTTATCACCAAGTGTTGAAACCACTCCATCGATAGCACCCCGTAAAAGTGCTAGTTCAATATCGTGATAGATATAGGAATGGGTGAGATTTGTTATTACACCTTCCCCAGGCTCGGCAACCATAACCCGATTTATAATCCCCGAATCTGCAAAAGGAATGCCGCATATATAACTAACACAGTTTGTACGTTTGTGATCTTTGGTAAATAGGTGGCGGGAAAATAATTCTATATTCCTAGGATCAAGAAGTGCGTCAATAACCTCAGTTGGTGCATGATTATTGATTGAATGATCCAAAAAGTTTAGGTAGGGGAAAGTTAGGTGAAGCTGGAGAAGATTAACTATAGCGAATGCACGTTCAGTAATACCAGGATGGCGGGAGGAAAATTCAGCATAGGTTCGTGCAGCAAAGGTGAGAGTATCAATCAAAGACCCAGGTGGAAGACGATCGATAGCTGTTGCATGAGCTCTCCAAAAAGTCTCAACTTGTGGTGCCAAATCAAATGCTGAAACAGCACGAAGCTTACCATCCACAGGAGAAATTGTTTTGGTAGTGGGATCGACACGTATACGTACGTCTGATCGCCCTGGATGAAATTGAGACATCAGAAATATTAGGTGAGTGGAACTATATAAACATATCTTTTGACATCAATTATAACAGTTAGTATATCTACGACGTCCGAAATAGACAGATCAGACTTTAGACTTTAATTTCATTGCTTCTTTAGCATGTTTAACTATTCCCTCAGCGTCCAATTCATATTTTTTTAGTAGGTCGTAGGGTTCACCAGATTCACAAAAACGATTGTATATTCCATGACGATAAACCGGAACCGGGAACTCGGAACTGGTAACTTCAGCTATTGCACTACCCATACCACCATCGACCTGGTGCTCTTCCACACTCATAATAAGTCCGCATTTTTTTGCGTATTTTATGATGGCAGCTCGATCAATTGGTTTTATGGTGTGGCAGTCTATAACTGCGGCATCGATTCCCTCACCTTTGAGTTGCTCGGCAGCCTTTAACGATTCATAAACCTGAATACCACAGGCAAAAATGGCGAGATCAGAACCATCACGATAAACATTGGCCTTACCTATTACAAATGGGGTATCTGTAGTGGTGAAAACAGGTGATTTTTCACGTGCAGTGCGCATATATCCAGGGCCATTATGAGCAGCAAGGGCAATTGCAGCCTTTCTTGTTTCTTCCATGTCAGCGGGGGCAAGAACAACGATATTTGGGAGCGATCGTATCATTGCCATATCTTCAAGAGCCTGATGGGATGCTCCATCCGGACCAACAGTAAGACCGGTATGAGATGCATGGATTTTAACGTTAACATCGTTGTAGCAGATCGAAACACGAATCTGATCCCAGTTTCTTCCGGGTGAGAAAACACCATAGGCAGATAGAAAAACAGTCTTCCCGCAAGCGGCTATGCCTGCAGCCACTCCGGCCATGTTCTGCTCGGCAACTCCGATTTGGACAAATCTTTTTGGGAATTTTTCTGCAAACCAATGAGTTCTTGTTGATTCTGAAACATCAGCAGATAGAACCCAGACATTTGGATTTTGCTCACCTAGTTCGACAAGTGCCTTACCAAAACCATCGCGACTGGGTTTGGAAAGTTCTGGGTTAAAGAGATTTGGAATGAGATGCATATCCAAAATAGATTCGAGCGGGGGTTTGGAATTGGTGGTGGGGTGAGAGTTCATAGTAGCACCTATTCTTCATCCTCATCGATCGTCTTTTTGATGGCTTCCAAATCACGAGTTGCCTCATCTGCTTGCTCTTTTGTTGGAGGCTTACCATGCCACTCGAAAAGGTTTTCCATAAATGGTACTCCCTTACCGGGTATGGTGTGAGCGATTATAACAGTAGGACGCTCATAAACTGCCTTGCTCTCGGAACAGGCATCGATTATTTTTTTTATATTGTGGCCATCAACATCAATTACATTCCATCCAAAGGCACGGTATTTATCTGCAAATGGTTCGAGTGGCAATACTTCTTCGGTATAACCATCGATCTGGATATTGTTACGGTCGATAATTGCAGTGAGATTACCAAGCTTGTACTTGGCAGCGAGCATGGCAGCTTCCCAGGTTTGCCCTTCATTGTGTTCACCATCAGATAACATTGCATACACCCTCCATCTTTTGCGCTCGGCTTTTGCAACGATTGCCATACCGACAGCTTGGGAAAGACCCTGACCAAGCGGCCCTGATGAGTTTTCGATTCCCGGGAGTGTGCCACGGTGAGGATGACCTTGGAGCATGGAATTTAGCTTGCGTAATGTCATTAACTCTTCCTTAGGGAAGTAGCCGGCATTTGCAAGTGCGGAATAGAGTACCGGGCAGACATGGCCATTTGAAAGAATGAGACGATCACGATCGGGCCAGTCGGGCTTTTCTGGATTGTGATAGAGGACATTGAAGTAGAGGGCGGTGAAAATATCAGCCAGGCCAATTGAACCTGCAGAATGTCCGCTTTTTGCCTCATAGAGCATGCGTACAACATCCTGTCGGATTATATTTGCCATGAACCGGAGTTGCTTCATGTTAGTCATGCGCTTCATGATGGCACCCCGATTGCAGCCTTTTTCAGGTCCGCTATTGCAGATTTGATATCAGAAGAAGAGAATATGGCACTTGCAGCAGCAAGAATATTGGCTCCGCAGGAATATGCATGCGCAGCAGAAGAGTGGTTGATTCCACCATCAACTTCTATATCGAGATTCGGATAAAGCTGGCGGAGTTTTTTTATTTTTTTACCCATTTGCTCGATATAGTTCTGCCCAGAGAAACCAGGATGGACAGTCATGATCAGTATACGTTTAGCCTTAGGCACAAAAGGCAAAAGGGTTTCTAATGGTGTTTCTGGATTTAGTGCAAGACCAATTTTACCCCCTTTTAATTTTATCGCTGTAGTGATTTTTTCAAACTCTTTTGAATCAATGGTTTCTACATGAACAAGATGGGTGTGAGGACCTGGTATTTGTTCGATCCATTTTAGCGGATTTTTAACCATCCAATGGAATTCATATTTTGCAGGTGGAAGATTTTTCAGGTCTTCAAGGCCGATGGTTTTGTTTGGCACAAATTCCCCATCCATGATATCGAGTTGGATTTCTTTTACAAAAGGAAGGACGGATGATATACGAGCCAGCAATTCATCACGAGTTTTAACTAGGATTGCCGGTATAATTTCTGGCTCCATAGGCTCCATATCTACCCCTCTCCAAAACGAGCCTGATGCCCGTAACTAATATCAGCTACCAGACTATATAAAGTTTTTCTTTTAGAGGGAGTTAAATTTATAAAAAACAGGTTTTTATACAAAAAATAACATTTAAAATGACTCTCAATTGAGGATTGTTAATGAGAAAAGCAATTGGCGTGATACAACGACCTCTAATAATTACACCAGCACAAACATTTCCTAGAGTAAAAATAGTTGCCATGCCACAAACTGAGGGTGCGAATTTTTTACCAAAAGAACCAAAGCATGGACCAAAATCAAGAGTGATTAGAAAACCAAAGAATCCGCTAGAAACGACAAGTGATAAGACTCAACAACGTTTTGGTGATAGTGGGATCACAGCATTGATTTGCAAATCGAATTTGGCGGTATTGATCGCAGTTTCTTATGGTTATGGAAATAATGCAGAGATAACAAAACTCTACAACGCAACACCATCAAGAATTTCAAATTCTATTGATACGCTTTTAGCAGCCGAAATGATAAGTAGTACGAAATTTGTACGTGGGGATATAAGACCATGCAGACTCACAGAAAAGGGTAAAGAATTTATTGACCTGATTAAATCCTGGCATGAAAAATATTTTGCAGATTGTGCAGCCTGGATTAGATCCCACAAGAGGTCAGAAAGATTAGAACAGAAGTAAAAATTGCGTGAGTTGGAAAAAGTGTGGGAATAAGTTTTTAAAATAATCTACACATAAATATTATTTGGTAGATCTGAGGCAGAAAGAAAAATGAAAAATCTGCCCCAAAAATCACGAAAAAGAGGAATACGTTTTTAAATTTATAGTGAAAAGAAATCTACCAAGATGCAAAATGAAATTAGAACACATACACATAACGGTAAACGCCAAGATCGATCCGAGTTTTAAGGCACTGCCGAAGGATGATGCTCAGCGTTTTGTGGATAAGTTGCTTAAGGCCATCAATATGAAGCCTTTGGGCCCGATTAACTGGGCTGATGCAGAAGATCTCGATTTTCCAGGGCAGAGCTTTGTACAAATGATTACTACAAGCCACTGCTCACTCCATTTCTTTGCACACCCAGATGGCACCAACGAGATCTACTTCGACCTTTATTCATGCAAGTGTTTTGATGTCAATAAAGTCGTCAAGATGCTTGATGATAAGTTCGGGCTTGTTGAATGGCATGGGGTTCTTTACAATCGTGCTACCGATGGTAAGCCAGAGGTTACGATTATAGGAAGTGCCATGAAGGAAAAACAATTCATGATTGCAAAATGCAGAAACTAATTTTTTATTTCTAATTTTAACTTTTATTAACAATTGTTACTGGTTCTTATAGATGTGAACAACCGCAGTAGCTCCACTTCCACCAACGTTGTGGGTTAAACCAATATGAGCATCTTTTACCTGTCGTCCTTCTGCTTGACCCCGCAGCTGCCAGACTGCTTCCACAGCCTGTTTTATACCAGTTGCACCAACTGGGTGTCCGCAGGCTTTTAGGCCACCTGATGTGTTCACAGGAATTTCGCTGCCAAGAGCAGTTTTACCATCAAGAGTGGCTTTTCCACCCTGGCCTTTTTTGAAAAAACCAAGATCTTCGATTGCCATTATTTCAGCAATTGTAAAGCAGTCATGAATTTCTGCAAAATCAATATCTTTGTGGGAAAGTTTTGCCATCTCAAACGCTTTTTTACCTGCAACCTGAGTAGCCCTAAGACCACTCATAGTTTCTCTTGAATGGAGTGCAAGAGCATCACTGGCTTGAGCAGTTGCGATTATTTCGATTGGTTTTTTCGTGTAGCTTTGAGCAACATCCATAGGAGCAAGTATCAGCCCTGCTGCCCCATCAGAGATTGGTGAGCAATCAAAGACTTTGAGTGGGTCTGCAATCATTTTTGACTTGAGTACAGTATCTAGAGTTATTTCATTTTGGAATTGTGCATATTTGTTCTTGGCACCGTTTTTGTGGTTTTTCACAGCAACTGCAGCCATCATTTCCTCCGTAGTTCCATATTCGTACATGTGACGTTTTGCCATTAGAGCATAAATTCCCGGGAACGTTGCACCAAGAAACAGTTCCCATTCCTGATCGCCCGCTCCGCCCAAAATATCACTAACAGTATTTACCCCTAGATCAGTCATCTTTTCGACGCCACCAACAACTACAAGTTCATGCATCCCACTAGCGACTGCCATGAATCCTTGCCTAAGAGCAAGACTGCCCGAAGCACATGCACCCTCAACACGAGTAATGGGAATTGGATTTAGACCCATATAGTCTGCAAGAAGGCCGCCGATATGTTCCTGGCCAACCAATCGACCTGAGGCCATGGTACCGATGTAGCCTGCATCAATCTTATCACCACTGATTCCTGCATCCGAAATAGCTTGTATGCCAGCCTGGACTGCAAGATCACGAAGGCCCTCTTCCCAATGTTCACCAAAGGGAGTCATTCCTACACCGATTATTGCAACTTTACGCATAAGTATTACCTGTGATAGTAATGTTTAGTATTCCTTAAAGTTCTTTTCCCACTCCACCCGAAGACCATCTTTGAGAGCCTTGCCATCTTCAAAAAAGAATTTTCCAAGTAGATGTTGGTTTTCTGGCACAAATGCAGTAATCGCTTCTTTATTATGGCCAAATGCATCCGTCATAGATTGCTCAATCTGCTTCCTTATTTCAATGTCGGCTACATTTGTTTCGTCGGCCATGTTTTTTAGATTGAGATCATGGTGGTAGAGCCACCATTCATTCCATTTCACCAGAACTATTTCAAAAACGCCATGCTCATCAATATCGCAATTAAAATCGATCTCTATTGAATTGTACTTGCTACTCGCAATGGCTTTAACTGCAGCGCAAAAAAGTCGGCCTAGATAAAGATCATGACGAAGAGCGCAATCCCCTTTATTTATGGTGGTTTTAGCGTCCATAAGCTGGAGTGCAATAGAACGTATCATTTCCATAAGCTCTTCCTTACTTCCACCCAAATATTCCTGTCTTCGAATTACCCAGGAAGGAACCCCATTTTGACTTATAAAATAACCTGCACGTGAACCCATAATACGACCTCATTTTTTATAAGATTTTAACCAAAACGCCTTTATATGTGGAATGGAAAGAGTGGAAATTATGAAACCGAACATTGGTAATAATGCAGAAACAACTGGATCTTGAGAACCAATAGAAATTAACAGTACAAGAGCTAAGATGTAGATACCAAAGGATAGGATCAAACGGCGGGTGAAGCTAGTTTCCCAAGCTTTGTCTGCCTCCACCCTTTTATTACGCTCATTTATTTTGGCAATTTCTAACTCAATCTCCCTATTTTCCATGAGAAATGATTAGGTTGGAAAACATTAAAAGGAAATTATACATAGTATCAATATGGTAGTAAAAATCAACTCTTATTCTACAGATCAAATCATAGATGAAAAACGAGAAGAATGTGGGATAGTAGGGATTTATTCCAAAACCGGCCAGGATGTGGCACCACTCCTTCATAGGGCACTAATTGCACTCCAACATCGAGGGCAGGATGCTGCAGGATTTGCAGTTTGGAATGGAAAGAAAATAGAGGAGTGTAGAGGAATTGGACTGGTTGATTCGGTTGTTAAGGAAGAGGACCTTAGGATTCCAGGCAGTATAGGGATTGGGCACACAAGATACCCCACCCACGGCGAATGTCATGGTTGTGATGTTCAGCCTTTTGTTTACAAAAATTATGCAGCTGCCCACAATGGACATATAGCTAACTACAAGGAGCTCAAAAAAGAATTTCAGGGATATGGGTACAATTTTACAAGTTCGGTTGACTCTGAGGTTATGGTCTATTATCTGGATAGGTATGCAGATACAAAAAAAGCAGTGGAAAAGATGATGGATAGTTTAGAAGGAGCGTATTCAGTAACTGGGCTTGCTAATGGGGAATTGATTGTTTTTCGTGATAAGTTCGCAATAAGACCATTAGTTTGGGGGGAGAATGAGGATTTTGTATGCTTTACTTCAGAATCTGCTGCTCTTGATGTGAATAAAATTCCATTCAAAGGTAGTGTGAATGGTGGGGAATTGATTGTTGTAAGGGGTAAACAGGCCAAAATAGAAAAATTCCAGATTAAACGAGAGAAGATGAAACACTGTATGTTTGAATATGTTTATTTCTCACGGCCAGACTCACTTTTAGATCATGGACTACCAGTGCACGTTGTAAGGGAAAAGTTAGGGATACGACTAGCTAAAAGTGCGCCAGTAAAAGCAGATGTTGTAGTACCCGTACCAGATACCTCAAGAACAGCAGCTACAGCTTATGCTAGAGAGTTGGGGATACCTTGCGAGGAAGGGTTGATAAAAAACAGATACATCGGGCGTACATTCATAATGCCCGATCAGAATAAACGTTCAGAAGCAGTAAGGCTAAAGCTAAATCCGGTTACCAGTGTTGTTAAGGGTAAGCGGGTGGTGCTTATAGATGATAGTATAGTCAGAGGCACAACGCTTAGAGAGATAGTGACTATAGTGAGGGAAGCTGGCGCAAAAGAGGTTCATTTGAGAATTACTTCCCCACCAATCAAGGCACCTTGTTTTTATGGCGTAGATATGTCGACTTATAACGAACTTATAGCCAATAAAAAAACAGTAGAAGAGATATGTAAATACCTTAATGCCGATAGTTTGGAATATCTTTCTATAGAAGACCTTAGGGGTGCAATAGGGTTTCCGATATGTACAGGATGCCTTAATGAGGATTACCATACAGATTATGTCAAAAGAGCAGCTAGAATTAAGGCGCAAGAGTGAGGATATGGTCGTAATTGAGTTTGCTTATGATGAAATGAAGAAGCTTATAGGCCTACCAAAGGAGAAAATGGTGGAGATATTAAGCGAGCTTGGTGCACCTTCTGAATACGAAACAGAAACTAATAAGATAATAACCGAACTTACACCAAATCGACCGGATTGGTATTCGATGGAGGGGCTCGCTCGATCGTTACGAGCGTACACTAAAAAACAACAGACAAGATACAAGGTAAAAAAATCGAACTATAAGGTGATTGTAGATAAGTCTGTTTCAAGACCCTACACCGTTTGTGCAGTTGTTAAGGGCATGGCCTTTGATGATCAGCGAATAAGGGATATGATACTTCTTCAGGAAAAGTTAATGGGTACTTTGGGAAGAAAAGTGAAAAAATTTGGTCTTGGTATATATCCAATGCACAACATAACTTTCCCGATAAGGTACACCACATTAAAACCAAGGGAGATAAATTACCGGCCACTTGGGCATGATAACGTGATGGGTGCAGATCAGATATTAGAAGAGCACAAGAAAGGCCAGCAGTATGGCCACTTGATTAAGGGGCAGGATAGATATCCAGTCTTTCTAGATAGTTCAGGAAAGGTTATGTGCCTTATACCAATTGTAAATTCCGCTGAAACTGGGAAAGTTGATGAAACCACAACCGAGATATTTATCGAGGTCACTGGAACTGAGATTAATGCCTGTAAAGCAGCACTTAACATATTGGTTTGTACTTTTGCTGATATGGGAGGGGCGGTATATGAGGTTAGTATGGATTATGGAAAAGAAAAATTTAACTCCCCAGATCTTACACCAAAAATCATGAAAATTGGAAGTGGTGATGTCAACAAAATACTAGGCAGTAATTTTAATGATAAAGAACTTGGCGGGCTTCTTCAAAAAATGGGTTATGTTTACACTAAGGGTAAGGTAGAGATACCGCCCTATCGTGCAGATATAATGGGGGTAGTCGATGTTGTGGAGGATGTAGCAATTGCATATGGATACAATAACTTCAAACCTACCCTCCCAGATTTCTTTTCAGTTGGAATGGTAAAAAAAGAGTACGTACAGATTGATGAAATAATGAAAGGAATGGGCTTTATAGAAACTAAAACATTCATACTTACCAATAAAGAAAAATTATTAGGTGATGTGGATGTTGTGGAGATAACCAATCCAAGTACTGTGGATTTTACTGTTGTAAGACCGAATTTAGTCTTAGATATGGTACAAACTTTCGCTATAAATAAGATGCGGGGCCTTCCACAGAAGTTTTACGAAATTGGTCTGGTTCATAATAAAGGCCAAGATAGAAAGCGCCTGGTATTTGGAATTATGGATAAAATGTTAGATTTTGCTTTGGTGAGGGGGTATTTACAAACCCTTATGGCTGAACAAGGGTTGGTTTTTGAACTAAAGAAACAGGAAACTCAGGTTTTTGATAGTCAGATATCTTCCTCAGTATTTGTTAATGGAAGAAGTATTGGAATTTTCGGTAAGGTAAAAAAGCAGATGTTAGAGAAGTTTGGATTGGAATTTGACGTTTATCTAGTGGAATTGGAGTTATAGAGACACCCCATAATTCCACTAATAGAACGATAAGTTAGGATTAGAGTTCTTCTATTGACTCTGTATAAGCCTTGTAGACTATTACTGAGCTTTTGAACACCTTGAAGAAGGCATCGAGCATTTTTTCCATTTTTAATGGTACTGCTAATGTGGATTTGGTCTTCCAACTATCGTTTTTTATTGGTAGTTTATTCAAGTGATAGTAAAATTTTCTTTTTAGGCGGTTAAATTTGACCTTATCCTTTGCGTTTAGATCGTAAATGTAAAGTACCTGCATAAAATCAACCATACTAACGGAAACCCCCAAAATAAAAAATAATTAAAAAATATAAAAAAAACGAAAAAATAAAATGTGATAAAAGAATTATATTCTTTATTATTTATATATGTAACTATAGTTACATATAAAACAAACAAACAACCATATAATATTAGTCGAATTCTGACCCCTCCCACACCAATCTACCTAGCGTCTGTGGTAGGTGTATTTATCAACTGGGAAAAAAAAAATTTCTCTTTTTATTTTTTTGTTTAACTACGCGCCAAGAACTACCGACTCGAGCAGTTTAATCGGTGCAAATTCTTTTTCTTTAACATCAAAACGCGCGCTTGAAAACGAACGAATCTCGATGCTGTTGTCCTTAAATCGTTAGTTCGCGTCATTTGTTTGGTATAGGCGCAAGCGGAAAACACTACGGGGTTTAGCCTTCAGGCGAGCGAACGGAAAATTATTTCTTTAACCTATTCAAATAGTTAGCATAAGTGACTAAACGTTCCATTGCCCTAACTGCAGCCTGGGGTGAATTATAGCTTGGTACTCCTTTACTTTCAAGTATTTTCCTATAAGTTTCAGTATAACTTCCACCTATAGAAATTGTTGCTATCGGTTTTCGCCTATCATCAGAAGCTTTTGTAAGCACGTGTATTATTCGTTCATCTATGGGTGGAGTTTGTGTCAACACTATTATGATAAGGGCATCTATGTTCGGATCCTTCATCATGGCTTCAATAGCCTTGTTATACGCTTCAATTCCCGCATCAGCTACCAAATCGAGCGGATTATTTACTGTACCATAAGTCGGTAGTATTTTTGCGAGTTCTTTTTTTGTTTCCTCACTAAATTGTGCGAGTTTGAGTCCTTCATTTTCTATATAATCCGTAGTCAGTACCCCAATGCCTCCACCATTCGTTATTATTCCAATTCTATTTCCTTTTGGTTTTGGCTGGTCAAATATTTTAACAAAATCAAAAATCTCAATTATTCCATCTGCTTCAGTGACCTTTGCCTGCTTAAATGCGGCATTATAAGCAAGATAACTTCCAGCAATATTACCAGTATGTGAACGTGCAGCGGCAGCTCCTCCAGCTCCTTTACCTGCCTTAAGTGCTATTATTGGTTTTACTTTGTTTACTTTCTTCATTTGTTCTAATAGTTTTCTACCATCTTTGGCACCTTCCATATACAATATTATTATCTCCGTTTCCCTATCATGCATTAAATATTCCAGATAGTCACTTTCATCCAACACCGTGGCATTTCCATATGATATGAATTTTGATATGCCTATTCCATAATACGCTGCCAAATCCATAACTGTAGAGCCGACTGCCCCACTTTGTGTTATAAATGCAATTTTACCCGGCTTAGGCCTCTCAAGTTTGTACATCGGCAGGAAAATACTATCTACCTTACTATATGGATTGAAAACACCCAAGCAATTTGGTCCAATTATCGGAAGATCGTTCTTTTTTGCAATCTCTTTTATCCTATCAGAAAGGTCATTTCTCTTAACCTCTTCAAATCCCCCACTCAATATGACTACTCCCCCGACTTTTTTAGCTACGCATTCTTCCACTATATCGGGTACGGTCTCTGCAGGGGTTGCAATTATGACGCAATCGACCTTACCTTCTATCTCGGCTAATTTAGCGTAACATCTAAGCCCAAAAAGTTTTCCATATTTGGGATTTACTGGATATACCTTACCACTAAACTTATTATCCAAAAAATTCCTCAATATGACATTACCTACTTTGTTTGGTGTTTCTGAAGCGCCAACTATGGCTACACTCTTTGGGCTAAAAATATATTTTAGTTTTTGAATCATAAAATTACCTGCTAAATCGTGCATCTACAATATCGCAACCATATTCATCAAATATTACTGGGTTAAGGTCCATTTCCTCTATATCCTCATCGTGCATAAATCCACATACCCGAACAACTAGTTCTTCGAGAATTTTTTTGTTTATTGGTTTGCCCCCGCGTGCACCTTCAAGAAGTGGGTGTGATCTAAGTTCCAGAATCATCTCTTCAACATCCTTTTTTGTTACTGGGCATATTCTTGCACTTATATCCCTGAATATCTCTACGTATATCCCTCCAAGTCCCAAAACCACCATATGGCCAAATTGCGGATCTCGTTTCCCACCAACTATAAGTTCAATGCCTTTGCGTGCCATCTTCTGGATCAATATACCATCCAATTTAGCACCCTTACCTGCGCTCACTACCTCCTTATAGGCCAGACGAAGCGCTTCCTCACTCTTGATATTTACCTTAACCCCGCCAATATCCGTTTTGTGGCTGATCTGTGCTGAAACTATCTTCATAGCTACTGGATAACCTATTTTCTTTGCAGCTTTAGCTGCTTCTTCCTCATTTTCTGCTAGTACATACGGCAGTAGCCTAAACCCTTTCTTACGAAGAAGGGAAAAATCATCCATAATCGTCATGACCTAACTAAACCAAAGCGCCTTTTATTTTTATCCCCGCCAATTTGAGTTATGACTATTTATACTAAATTTGGTGATACTGGCAATACCTCGCTCTTTGGTGGTGTTGTGGTCAAAAAAGACGATCCACGAGTCGGAGCATACGGTGACATTGATGAACTTAATGCCATGGTCGGTGTCATATTAGCTTTTAATGACCGCGACCTTACATTGGCTCCACTGTATGAGTCATTGCAGAAAATACAAAACGATCTATTTATCATCGGTGCCGAACTCTCTGCAAAAAACACCAAAGTTCGCTCAATAAGCCCTATGCGATCTTCTGAATTCGAAAAAGAAATCGATCAGATGTGGTCTGAACTTCCCCCGCTTACTAATTTCATTCTCCCAGGTGGCACCAAAACATCATCCCTTCTCCATCTTGCAAGGACGGTTTGCAGGCGGGCAGAACGCTCAATCGTTTCACTTTCAAATAAGGAAAAAATAAACCCTGATATTATCGTCTATGTAAATCGTCTAAGTGATCTTTTATTCGCCATGGCCCGCTATGCCAACTACAAGAAAAAGGTCGGAGAAATAATATGGAAGGGTAAATAATGGAAAAGCTCATTACCTCTATAATTGAAATAAGAAAAAGTCATCTTGGCCAAACTATCCACGGGCGCATGCAGGAGTTCAGGTTAAAGGGAAATGAAGGTGAACAAGAAATTTTCAAAGAACTCTGCTTCTGTCTTCTCACTGCAAACTATACTTCTGAGGGGGCAATAAGGATACAAAAAGCCATCGAGGATGGGTTTCACAACCTTCCCCTGAAAGATCTTGCAGCTAAACTCAAATCGCTTGGCTATCGCTTTCCAAATGCACGTGCACGTTATATTGTAGAAGCAAGGAAGCACTCCCAAGAGTTAAATCGGATTCTCTCTACCTATACTGGGCCAGTTTTGCGTGAGTGGTTTGTTGAAAATGTCCTTGGGCTTGGTTATAAGGAAGCAAGCCACTTTCTAAGAAACATCGGTCATGATGGTTTTGCCATAATCGATTTCCATGTAATAGATGTACTTTCCGAGTATGGAATAATTGAGCGGCCAAAATCAAAATCTCTCTCAAAAAAAATCTATTTGGAAACTGAGGCGCAGCTTGAGAAGCTTTGCATAAGGCTTTCTATGACCCAGGGGGAACTTGATCTCTATTTATGGTATCTCGAAACCGGGAAAATATTGAAATAACTACTTCTGAGAAACTTTACGATCCTTCTCCCTACTATATCCACCAACCAATCTGGAAATGAGTACTGCTACATAAAGAACTCCTATTATGGATTCTAAAATAGCAAAAGAACGTGCATACGTACTTGCAGCTATTATGTCACCATAACCTGTTGTGGTCAGTGTTACATAGCTAAAATAAATCAAATCCGCCCTGGTTAATTGTTCCGCTTTGTAAGGAGTAAGGAATGATCCTGGATGTACTTGCTCAATCAGCAAGTAAATCATCCCTCCGGTTGCCCCCATAAGGAGATAGACGCAAACTGCAGCATAAATAGTCTCATTATGGACTTTAACCGAACTCGTGATGTAGGTGAGCAACCTTATCATTATGAAAGAATAGAATAGTATGGAAAAAATATAATTTGCAATTATTAACCATCCCAAATTACCTTCTATAATCAACCCAAGAACGGTTGCAAATGTAGCTATTGCCAATATAAGGGAAATCAAAAAATGTTTTTCCGAACTAATTACTGAAACTCCAAATATCAAAGTTGCAGAAAAAAGGCCTTGTAATATTATCTCATTTATACCCCCACCTTCTAAAAATGGGTAAAACACTATTGCAAGGACAAGTGAAAGTAGAAAATACTTGAGCTTCGTTGCCTGTTCCATAACTATCCCATTGACCTATAATGGAGTTTTATCAGTCCGCTCCTATACTTTGCTATCTTTAAAAGCTTTAGTTTTTTCTCAATTCCACCACTAAAAAGTGAAATCCCCCCACCTAGTATTATCGGGTGAACATACTGTATTATTTCATTAATCAAATCCTCCTTAAGTAGCAATCTTACGATTTCTCCCCCACCCACCAACCAGACCTTTTTTGAATGTGGGAGATTTTTTATAAAAGAAATAGGTTCTCCTACACATCTTACGTTTGGTATCTTTCTCTTTGTGAACACGACGACTTCCTTATCGCTATATGGATGCGTCTCGAATTCAAGTGCTTTTTCGTAAGTTTTTCTGCCCATAATAACTGTATCTACTGATTTGTAGAATTTTTTATAGCCGTAATCCTGGTCTGTAAATAACCAGTCCACCTTACCATCTTCACGTGCAATATATCCATCAAGACTGGTTGCTATAAAAAGTACGATCATTTTTTCCTTCCTGATTTATATAAAACTAACAATAATCCTAAACCTAAAAAGGCTATAAGAATTATAAAGAAATAAATCGGGAATCCATCACCCTTCTCTTTTGGTGGCTCGGGGGTTGGCGATAGTTGCTCTGCCTTTTTATCCTTGCTAATCGTAGTTTCTATTGCCGCCTCTTTTGGTTCGTCTACTTTTTCTACAATCGGAGTTGTTTCTACTAATTTAGGTTGAACACAAACATTGTTATCACAAATTTTACCATTACAATCAGAATCAAAACAACACTGGTATGCTATCCACGTGTGGTTGGTTATAATACCACAAACCCCCTTCTTAATATCTAGACAGGAATCTCCTGAGCAATATTTGTTAGTTGGGCAATCGTTGTTGCTGCTACATTCTACAACCTTGGGGATTTTGCATAAAGTATATTGCACTTTAAGGTTCGAAGCATCACTGTAACCCGCCTTTGAGGCAGTTATTATGTATTGTTTCTCCTCAGTTAATTTGAAAACTACTTTTCCATCACTGTCTGTTTTATCGCTCTTATCACCAACACCGACTTCTACTCCACCTATGGTGTTTCCACTCGTTGTTGCTGTTACTATAAGTTCATTATCCGGGCAAAGAATCTCTTTTGAAATTTTTAGCTTCTTATTTACGCTGCTTTGCTCGGGTTCTATTATTCTTATTGTTCTTGTTGCCGTCTGATTCCCGTTTCCTGCTGAATCATTACACAAAACATACCATGAACGGACTCCTGCTGCAAGAGTTGTGCTGACTGTTGTTAATGTACTGTTGCTTACTGTAAAATTGGAAACTGTTGAATCATCAATCACCAGGCTACAATTCATTGTTGGTGCTAAAGCATCATATACCGTAAAATTAAAATTCTGAAACTTTACTACTGATGAAAAATTGTCTTCGGGGCTATACGTTGAATTAAAATATGGTGACGTGGTATCTATTGTCACTGTTTGTGTCTGGCTCTGATTGGCTTCACCAACTCCATCATCTGCGTATCCATAATATGTATAAACATCATCAGAAAGATTCTGCTCATTTGAATAGAATTCCCAACTATTATCTGTGTATTTTTTAAGATTTGAATAATAATGCTGAATTACTTCATCCTGGCTAAGGCTTTTATTGTAAATCTTGGGTTCATCTATACTTCCCTTAAACCAGCGTTCATTATTCCCAAACCAATTACCTACCCTTAATTTAACACCAGAACCATCCACATAACTTATTGTTCCAGAACCGGTTCCGGAATTTACCACAACTCCATTTCTGTATATTTTACCTGCTGTTCCATTCCATGTTGCAGTTACGAATGTCCATCCTGAAACATTGGCCAATGGCATGCTGCCCGAATCTAAAAGATCAATAATATTCGCTCCTGCACTGTTTTTGAGCCGCAATCTAAAAGTTTCAATATCTGCATGGTAAGTTAGAGAATAAGATTCACCAGAAAGATCTTCTGGCCCCCCACTTGTTGAACCCCAACCATAAGAAACTATGGTATTTCTGGTATTTGGTGAAGGGTCAAGGTAAATCCATGCCTCTATGGTCATATTCTGAATTTCCAAACTAGAAGATTTTGGTGTTTCTATAAGGTCATTAACTCCATCAAAAGTAAATGCCCCGCCGTATTTACCCGATATGTTCCAAACCGGTCCAATTACCTGGCCATGATGGCTGTAATTGCTCAAATCAGTGACATTGTTATTATTTTCATTTAGTGCGGATAAATTATCAAAACCATACATTAATACCAATGAATTGTTATAACAAGTATGATTGGTTCCATTCCAATTCCAGGTAAAATTTGCCAAGTTCGATTGTGTAATTGAAAGGTTCAACTCAACTGAATTATTGCCAACTGCGCTTCCATTATCTGGAGTTGGGGAAGAAAAGTTTAAAGAGCCAGCAAAACCTACACAAGCAAAAATCAGTAATATTACTATTAGTTTTTGGTACATTGTCATAGTAAATATGTCCTAGATTTATAAATATATTTTCGTTGGTTATTTCCTAATAGTATAAACTTCTATCTCATTATCCGGGTTTACTGGTGATTGGAAATGGAAAGGTTTACTATCAACTATCTCAAAACCACCAATTCCAATCAAACGCTCGATGTCGCTTTTGGATCTGAAATACATCTGCACTACCAGATTTCTTATGGGATCTGGTTCGCCAGTATCTAGATCAATACAGTTAGTGTAATCGAGTGCAGCAACAACAAACTTCTCAGTTCCTCCCCGGGCTGTAGGTAATGATAACTCTTCCTCTCGTATAACCCCATTTCTCGTGGTGTAGTGTGTATAGAATGCTTCATTGTAAGGGTTTCCAAATACTCTAAAATTAACTGCTGCTTCCCCACCTCTTCTAAGTCCATATCCAAGTGCTCCAAGCATCTTATCGGGAACGTATATCATTGCGTTAAGCGCTATGCCAACATCTACAGATCCTGGGGCAATATCAGATGGTAGTGGTGGTGTCTGCCTAACATCCCAACAAAAGAATTTAGCAAAAGGTAATCTTGCTTGTGCTGCTGTCAATAAATCTTGAGCTATATCTACTCCAACGAGTTCAACTCTCTTATCATCTTTGAAAAAATCAAGCTCTTGTGCAGGTCCACAAGCAACATCCAGAAGAACTACTTTACCTGCTTTTGACTTAACTGCCCTTTCAACCAGAAGTGCATGAAACAATCTAAAGTAATCTGGATTTTTAGCTGGGGTATTGACTTTTGCGCCATAAGTTGCTACGCTCATATCACCGAATGTTGGTTGTACTGATCGTAAATCACTCTTCCCACCAGAAGTTGCCATAAATGTTATTATAAGTACGAATGGTTTTATAACTGTCGAATTAGCTTGATTTATATGCTCTTTAGAAGAAAGAGCCTAATGGCTGGGAAGAGCAGCACCGATCTTACGTTCTGGATACTTTTTGTCTTATCAATATCTTTTGGGTTGTATTTTTCTGACCAATTGAAAATTCTCAAGGATTATGTCATCTACATCCAGATGGTAATTCTCTTCATTGCCTTTCTCAAGATTGATCTGAGCGAAATTGCAAAGCAACTGAAGCGGCCTAAGCTTTTGGCATATGTATTACTAATATATATGATCGTAATTCCTGCCATTATCTATTTTCTCTCACTGTCATTTTCTAACGAATTAATGGTCGGTTTGTTTCTTTTGGCCGTATTGCCTGTTGGGACTGCCGCTCCCCCCTTAACAAGTGTTCTGGGCGGTAAAAGTTCACTTTCACTAATTTTAACTATACTAAGTACCCTCCTCTCAATAGTTTCAATACCATTAATGTTTCTCTTTTTTTTCAAAACTCAAATAAACCTCGACTACGTTAGTGTAATTTTCACTTTGTTTAAATTGATCGTCATCCCGCTGTTCTTTTCAGAAACATTCAAAAGACTAAAAAATGACGGACTTATAAAGAAAATCAATGATAATTCCAGTATATTAATCTTAATTCTACTATTCGTTATAATCGCAATCGTTATCGCAGTCCAAACTGAATACATCACTGGCAATTTAGCTGAAATCGCATACCATCTAGTTGTTCTTTATGTAGCATTCATATTATTCCAGTTTATCGGTTATTTCATGGTATTTTGGTTAAAGAAGGATGAAAAAATTACAATATCAAGTTCGAAAGTATTCAACAACGCGGCACTCGGTATCACACTCGCATTGGCCTTTTTTGATGCTAAAGTTGCATTAATATTAGTCCTAAGCGAGATTCCGTGGATAACTATGGTTGCTATTTTTAATTGGTCTAAAAAATATCTACCATGATGTCTATTTCGAACAAATAGATAATAATTTTTTCATAGTTCTTAGGTTTCTGGTAGTCGCTTTTACCCCTAAAATTTTCTCGATAAAATTATTGTTATATACTGCCCTACCCATTCCATTACTGTAAACTACATAAGCAACATCATCGATAATCTCAATCATTTCCCCCTTACCATCAACGGTTGTTAGTTTTTCAAGTTTGTCTGGTTTTTTGGAAAGTAGCATAAACCCTAGCTTATCACTTTCAGGAAACGGGTTATTTTCTATTATTTTTTCCAATTCCCGAGCTGTTTTTACTATGACTATTATATCAAAGGAAAATCTTTCCTTAATTCCGTTTGTGAGTATTTCTAATTTTACCTTCTCACTACTAAAAACTACATTGCCACTTTGGATATAAGTTTCAACTTCAATAAAACCCAAATCTTCAAAGAGTTTTTTGAGTTCCTGCATGGGAATTATTCTGTTCCCCCCGACATTTATCCCCCGTAAAAAAGCGATATATCTCATATTCCTCACTCCTTCTGTGTAGTTGACATAAAAATCCAATCCTCTTTTTTAGTAGTCCCCTTCGTTGGTATCTGGATGTATCTTGGGTGAAGTTTAGCAACAAAACCTGCTTTCTCGTACATTTTAATCGCTCTAGGGTTTCGTTTAAGTACAAAAACCCAAACCTCTCTTACTCCCTCATCGAATAAGTAATTGGTTAATGTCTTCATTGCGTCAGATCCATATCCTTTACCCCAATTTTTAGAATCCCCAATAACTATGTCCAATTCAGTAGAATTTTGATCGAGTTTATTGTAATTTATTTGACCTATTGGGATATCCTTTACCAAAATCAAAAAACATCTTCCTAGTTTAGGTTTTGAGCCATCGAAATAATACGATTTCCAGTTACTAAAGAATTTTTCTTTTGATGGAACAATATCCCCGTACAATTTCCCATACCAAAATGGTGTGGCATCTGACTGTGTTGCCCAATGATAAAAAAGTTCAGGATCATTTTCTGTAAATGGTCGTAAGGTTACTTTATCTCCTCTCATTATGGGCATAAGAATTATAGTCCAACGGCATATTTTAATCCCTTCTTCGTTCGTTCATAATTTCGTATTCACTTAAGGCTTCCTTAGTTATTTTCCAGTTCCTACCAAATTTTATCGCACCTATCTTACCGGTTCTGGCCAAAAGGCTAAGGTATTCCCCACTATATCCATTCCTACTTATCTTGGCAGCCTCTGCAAGCGTTAAGTATTCTTTTGATTCTGTCCCTAAAGAATCCAAATAAATATCGAGGGATCTTTCTACTGCCTTAGCCACAAAATTTGCAAATACTGTTATGTTATTTTCCATTCTCGATTGCATTATAGTTCGTATATATTTTTTTCTTTCAACTTGCAGGATTATCACAGGTGGATAACCATTTCGCATGAGGTATAGATTAAGAAGCAAACGTGCTGTTCTTCCATTTCCATCAATGAAAGGATGTATATCAACAAATTTCTGATGAATAATTGCCGCAGTTTCTATTGGTTCTCCGCTCTTAATATTGAGAAGGCGATATATCTCCTTCATGAGGTGTGGGACTTTAGCAGTACTAGGGGGTATGTAGTCAGTACCGCTTATTCTAACTCCCCCTATCCTGTAAAAACCAGCGTTCTCTGGATTTATTCGATCCAGGACTAATGCATGAATATTAAGCACATCGATCTCGACAATTTCCTTTTTATTAACTAATGATTCGACAAAATCTATTGCCTTAGCGTGGTTTGTAACCTCCAAATGCTCCTTGAATGTCTTGCCCCCTATGGTCAGGCCTTCTTCCAGCACTAGTTTTGTTTCGCTCAGACTTAGTGAATTGCCTTCTATAGCATTCGAATTATAGGTCATATCAACGCGGAAAGTTTCCTGTAATTTATGGAGTGCACCTTGGTTGAATGGTCTTAATTGGTCTAGCGCTTCTTGTTTGCGGAGTATCCTTTCATATGTCCTTTCCTCCAGAGCCATAAATATATCATATATCGGATAGCTTATAATGTTATGTATCCGATATCCTCCTTCTGTCTTTAATATTTTTTCATATATATCGGATATTTATAATTCCTACCTATCCGATATTTAGATCGTACGCTCATTTATGCACCTGAAGAGTATTCATAAGGTGCATTTTGCTTCGGAGTTTTAACTGAACTTTTGCATGACCTTTTATACCTAGTTTTTGGTCAAACCTTTTTCCTAAAATTACAGTTAGTTTTTTGTCCAACTTTTTTCCTAAAAAAGTTGGTCAGACCGCACGTCAATCGTCATCGTCATTAACCGTGGCCGGGTTTCCCCTGGCCCAACTAATTTTGACAAACTAGAAGGGCACAAGCTTAGGGCGTGACTCAGTGATCACCTTGGTCATCATCACTCAAATAATCGCAGCCAAGGTATAAAATCGCGCCCCTTCGGGTTTTATTCTCTTCTGCCCATCAAACGAATGATGATAAAATCCATTCGCCTAGTTAATTGGCGTTCTCATGCTGATAGCTTCCTTGAATTCCGTAAGGGCACCAACCTACTTGTGGGCATAATGGGTGCAGGAAAATCGAGCATACTTGAAGCGATAAGTTTCGCTCTTTTTGGTACGTTTCCTGCATTAGAAAGAAGAAAAGTCAAACTTGACAACGTCTTTCGTCTTAATGAATCAAGTGTAAAAATCGTCCTGGAATTTGAATGCGACAATCATAACTATCGGATTGAACGTACAATCGAGCGTAAAAAGGGAACATCTTCCCAAGCAGAAATTTTCCGTGATAATTCGCTTGTTGAAAACGGTCCAGTTGCAGTAAATTCCTATATCCAGTTGCTATTAGGTATCGATTACGATCTTTTTACGCGCGCAATTTACTCTGAACAAAACAATATTGAGCATTTCCTAAATCTCGATCCAAAACGCAGAAAAGAGGAAGTTGATACTCTTTTAGGACTTGATAAGTTCGAGCTTGCCAGAACAAATGTAACTGCCGTTATAAACAAATTTAATTCCAAAAAAGAAACCCTATCATCTGGTATAAACATAGAAAAAACAAAAGAGCTGGAAGAAAAAGAAAAAATACACTCTACTGCTCTTAAGGCTTCAGAAACTGACCTAATCACCCTAAAACAATCTCATCAAAAACTTTCTGAGGATTATGCCCGCTTGGTAGCATCCTATTCTGCTATGAAGGCAGAAAAAGAGCGTTTTGATTTACTTGAAAAGGAAACAATTCGCCTATCTGCAAGGTATGATTCACTTTCTAAGGATTTAAACAATCAAATTGATGAAAATACCCATAACATACTTCACTCTAAAAGTCTAGATCTTAATTCACAACGCTCAGCCTGTCAGGTTGAAATGAAATCAATAGAGGTAAATTTTTCCGTACTATCTAAGGAATCAGGTATGATAGAAGCGAAAATCAAATCCCTTTCTGATAGTAAAGCAAGGCTTCAAACTATGGAGGAAAATTTAAAGAAAGAACGAGGTTCTGATACAAATGAATCTCTTTCAAATTTACAAACTGCTAAGGAACAACAACTCCTCTCGTTGGAATCAGAAAAGAAATCATTAGAGCGGGAAATTATAGAAATTGTGGATATCGTTTCCAAACTAAAATCTGATGTTTCAGAGTGCCCGCTTTGTTCAGCTTCAATAACCCCATCATCATTAATACATATAAAAGCTGAAAAAGATCGTCTGAGTGCAGCAAAGAAAGTTCGTGTAGCTGAAATCATCTCTGTTGTTCCAGCCCTAAGAAAAGAAATTGATGGCTTAAAGGGCAGGCTAATTAAAATCTCTTTACTTTTGGCACAAATTCCTTCTATTTCATCTGAAATACTACTATCAACACCGCTAATTGTAAAGAAAGAATCTACTGAAAAAGCCCTTAGCTTACTAAAAGAGCAAAAATCATCAATTGAAAAGAAACTCGAACTCTTAAATAAGGAAATTGAAAAAATCCAGATAGAATCCACCCTGTTAAAATCTCTCATAGAAAAGAAAAAAGAACTTGAAGACGTTACTAAGAATCTTTCTACAACAAAATCCAAGCTTCAATCAACAAATTTTAATCCTGTTCAATTTGAAGAGTTTAGGGTTTCTATGGAAAAATTGGGCTTGGAAAAAGAAAAAAACCTCTCTTTACAAAAAGCAGCAGAAACCAAGCATTCCTTCTCTTTGGACATGTTAAAGATGATCCAAACCGAACTTTCTTCCATCAACTTACTCTCTTCCCAAATTGCTCAACTATCCCTTCTTATTGAGCAATTGGCAATCTATAAACTTGCACTACTAGAGACACAAACCTCCCTACGTTCCACCTTAATCGAGGCAATAAATGGTACTATGAATGAAATCTGGTCTATAGTCTATCCATACAAAAATTATCATGGCCTTAGACTTGCTGTAAGTGAACGTGATTACGTTTTCGAAGTTAATGATGGAGGTAATTGGAAAGCACTTGATAGTATAGCGAGCGGTGGGGAAAGAGCAAGCGCCGCTCTTGCCCTTAGGATGGCTCTTGCCATGGTTCTTACTCCCAAACTAAGCTGGCTTATTCTGGATGAACCAACTCATAACCTCGATTCACAAGCTGTTGAACTCCTTTCACACGCCTTGCAATTTAGGGTTCCAGAAGTAGTAAAACAAGTCTTTGTTATAACTCATGATGAAGCTTTTATGGGCAGTGATTTTGCATCAAGCTATAGAATAAATCGGGAAAAGAATAATGGAGGTTCAAGTACGGTGGAAGTAATCTAATCCCGCACCGATTCCTTATCCAAGTTTAACTTCTTCCCTATGAAGTAAAGAAGTGCATCGTTTGCTAATCTTATTAAATTTCCATAAATGCCAATTAGCCCTACATTAAGGCGTTGCTCATCATTTTCAGGATATTTAACAATAGCCTTATATCCCATCTCGATTACTCCATCAACATATGGTGTAAGTAATGTGCCTTGTGGATTTGGCGTAATTTTCATTTTCCTCCAAATTCGTTGCTCAACATAAATTCGAACTAATGACAGTGCAATTTCAATTGGAATCACAATCTGTGCCAAAATGCTTTTGGTATTTGGAGTCATTGCACTACTAACTGTAGTTACTACCGAAACAGCAAGCGGACTTGCATCCTTCATCCAGGTTTCCTGTGCAGAAAATTGTAATCCGGTATCCCAAGCACCTACTCCATAAAAAGTTGCTGTTAACCGATATACTCCAGCTGCAGCAAAAACCGAACCTACATAGGTTCGCACCCGTTTTCGTGCTTCTTCTCTAGCTTCTGTAATATCAGCTCCATTTGCTAATGTTTTTCTATAATTAGTGTAAATTCTAACTCCTTCTGGTGTTAGGTCATCTAAAAGCCTTGCTCTGAAAGTTTTTTTTGTTTCGGTTGGCCTATGTATCTGGGCTTGAGTCATAAGTAAATATTGTGTGGTTTATCTTAAAAAGATGTGTTTTAGTTGTAAACTGCCTGCTCGATTCGGTTTACTACATCCATCTGGTCGGTTGCCTTCTTCCTTGTCTGGCTGTAGTACCATTCTTTACAGTTCTCCTCGTTATGTGTTGCATAATAAGCTGCAGCGTAATAAACATCTTCTCTTGTTGCAACTCCTATTGCAAAAAGGTATTGGAGAATGCTCTTAAGTTCGTCAATGAGGAAAGATTTTCGTCTTGTCACCCTTAACTTCCTAAGGTCGGTAAGTTTGATACTATTTTGACCAATTAAGATGTTGTTTAATGTAAATCGACCTATAATAAGGCTGTTTGTATGGAGATCAGCTACCCGTTCAATTATTGACTCACAAAGGGTGCTCTTGTTTTTTGCTGGGAGATCATCAACATCAATGTAATTTATCCCTTTTTTGGCTATCCGCCTATCAAATGCCCAAGATTCTTGTTCCACTTTGGAAATAATATAATCGTTTCCAAGAGCAGTTCTGATATAAGCTACTATGTTTTCTAGTCCATCTTTTATTTTTGAATAAGCCTTGTATAAAGACTGGGCAACTTCGCGTAATGTCTTACGCATTATGTAAGTAACATTGTTGTATTTGAACGTTATACTGTCGGCTCCATCACGTGCCGCCACTCGATAAAGCTCTGAAAATTCCTCACCTTTACGGAAATCTATTCTTTTTACCCTTATACTCTCGCTTTTCGAGCCTTTCCAGTCGTATTCAACAGTAATTGTATCTACATTTTCGTTTTTCCTTGAAGAAAGAGGCACTTCTTTAGAGAATTCAGGCAAATCGTAATCATCCATTTTTCCTGCATCTATAGCCTGAAGCTTATCCTCTGTCTCCTGGGCGAAATAATATTCAGTTTTCTTCATTTTCATTCCACCTACGATTATATATTTTATGCCACCCATCCTATTTAAACCTGTGTATCACTACGCTTTTTGACGTATTAATACTAGATGTATTGATATTAGATATTTCTGATGAATACCCTTGGTTTATCTCCCGAAGTGTCTTCTGCTTCTTCTTCCCGGGTATATTGCTCTAACTCAGTTCCACTTCCAGGAATTCTCTGGCCTACAAAAACCCTAAGATTTTGGATTGCTTCTGTTGAGGTTAATGTTCCGCTTCCAAGAATCCCCTGAGCTGTTCTAGCAAGCTGTTCATCCTCGTCTTTCTGTCTTCTTGCTCTAAGTACAGTACCAATTAGAAAAACTAAACCACCTACTCCGGCATAGCCCAAAAATTTCCACAACGGAGTTAGGTTTGTTTTTGGTGTAATAACGGTTGGTTCTATCGGTCCTTCCCACTTATCTAAAGCCGAACAATAAGTCAGATCTATTCCCTCCCCAATTTGATCTTCCCCTCTTTCCGATACTAACCCTGGGGGTAGTACTAGTGTTAGTTTTTTGCATGGTTTCATAGTTATTGTACAGGATAATAAAGTTTCTGAAGTCCATGGTGTTGGTGGATTGTATTGGTGTGTTGGTTCTGTTCGTGTCTCTCGTTCTTCCGTGGTTCCCCTTATGTAATAACCAATTCCAACCATCAACGTTAATCCTAAAGAGATAGCCGCATATGCATTCCTAGTTCTTGATCCTTTATCTACCAAACCAACAAATCTTTCTGCTAATCTATCCTGAACTTCTAGGGTAAAGTGAGGGGTATCCCTATATCCGCCAGATTGTTTATTTTCTGTTAGTGTTCTAACTACCTCTCTCAAGGATCCATTATTTGCTATCTGAGCTGCTCTAGTTTCAGTTAAAGATTCGTCTGATATTGTTCTCCTGCGCATCAAAACTAGTTTCATGTTTATCATACAAAAATATGAATTACAAAATGATAAATCTACCCTACCGAGTAGATTCGTACTTTTTTTGAACAAAATTATTTTGTTCAATCGGTCTCTATCCTTGGTGCAAGATAGTATACAACTTTTGCTCCTTCTATGTCGTATTCTATCCTAAGTGGTCGATCGGTTTCTAGATTTACAGTTACCACCGATGATACTGAAGTTGCCTTAACCATATCCTCAAGATATTGAAGGGGGAAGGTTGCTTTTGCCGGGGTTTGGGTTTTGAGCTCTATCAATTCGGCGCTTCCTATGTCGAATTCTGCTTTCACATCTCCATTTTCGCCGCGTACCTCTACTATGAATTGCTGCGGTGTAAAATGGAGCTTTATATGTGAACTGATTAGTTTCGCATCCTTAAGGGCTTCTTTTATTGCATCCGCTCTTATCTTTGCCATGTTAGTGAAATCTATCTTCGGTTCCCGCTGCACTCGATCGCCAGTTTCTATAAGTGGGACCTTGAATGTCCTTTTGTGCTTGTCACCATAAAACTTTACTACCAGCCTTCCTTCTTCGACTGAAAGCTCGGCTTTTTCTCCTTTTTTACCTCTGGCAAGTACATTTGCAAGTTGCCCTATATCCACCCCTATCTTCATCTCTTCTGGTAAATTGTATTCAACAAAGGCTTCCTTGGGCATGGTAAAAGACACCATCGAAATTTGCGATGGATCCATAGCCTTAAGGTGAAGTCCATCTGCCTTTACCTCAAACTGCCCTTCTTCTACCAGACAAACTATCGAGTCTATTGCCGATTTAAGGGCTGGAGCATCCTGAATAATAAGTTTCATACTATTTACCTCCCTACCATCAAAATAGGGCGGGAAAGAATATAAATTGTTTTTTTGCCCTTTTTTGCTGTAATTTTTCTACTGTAAAATGGCAACTCAATAGCTACTCTTCTCGTCATCGCCTTATGGCTACCGACTGGGACGGTGTTCTCATCGTTGCCGTATATACTATGACTCTCGCTCTTTTTAACTTCTCTTAATTGATATATTTAAAAAGAACGCGTTTTTCCCTTAACAACCACAAAGCTTTTATTTACAGACTGTTAGAATTAGTCATGACTTCTAGACCTCCTACTAGTATTGATAACAGAACTTTAAGAGGCATGTTCCATTCACAAGGTGCACTTACTTGCCTTCCTACTCCTCCAGCTGCCACCCTAGTTGCCCCCCCGCCATATTTTGCAAAAAAAATACAAGCCCCCCTCGTGGAGCAACCTTATCCGACCCAAGCTAGTTTGGTCAATGATGCTAGTTTGGTCAATGATGATACATGCGGTCCTCACTCTTCAGTAAGACCTACTCTTCCTTCTCCAAGATCTCCACCAAATGTCCAGGTAAATCCATTTGAGTGTTTTTCCGATCCTATAATGGTAAAATCGTTTGAACTTTTAGGTAAAGTACCCTTCTCTATTCGTCGTGAAAGTGCTGCAATAATGCTTTTCTTAGATGCAGAATCTGAATGGCCTGTTGGTTTTAGTCAAATTAAAGCGTCCAATCCTTCAAAGTTAATAGCTGCTTCAAAGTTACTTTTTGCAAGAAGTATTATCAGTTATGGAGATATTTCTTTCCTCTCAGAATTTGGTTGTTTTGTTATTCCTCCTGCACTTCAACCCAAACCTTCACGTTTAGATGATGAACCAGAAACTATTCGTTCTCCTGGAACTTTGTCTACTTAATCCACCTGGTGTTGCCTTACTTTTACTCCTGCTTCCTTAAGTAATTTCATCGGTGTTTCACCCATCGGATATTCTGCGTTATAAACAACTTCCTTCAATCCAGAATTTATGATCATTTTAGTGCAAAGAAGACAGGGTGAAAATGTAGTATATATCATTGAGTCCTTTATCTCTATACCGTGGTAGCTTGCCTGAACTATGGCGTTTTCCTCGCCATGACTGCAAAGGCATTCTTCAAGGTTCTTTCCAGTTTCCGAGAAATTATTGCATCTTGGGCACCCACCTTCAGCGCAGTTCTTTGTTCCGCGTGGCGTACCATTATAACCGCTTGAAATGATCCGTTTATCCTTGACAATTATGGCTGCAACCTTTCGCTTCATACAATTGCTTCGTGAGGCTACTACCTTTGCTATCTGCATGAAATAATCATCCCAGCTTGGTCTGACCAATTTAAATTTGTCGGAAAGTTCAGAAAGCGTACGATCGACACTATCATAAAGCTCGTTTAATCCCCCACCATTTACTACTTTCTTTTCTGCAAGGGCTATTGTCCCCTTGATATTCTGTTTTGTCTTATCAACGTTTTCCATCTCTAGTTTCTCAATATGGGCAAATGCTTGGTAAGTTTGCGGATCCTCCTCACGCTTCCTAATCCTTATTCTTGCAAAACGCACCTCGCTTGGTGCAGTTATGTATAACAGGTGGAAAACTGCATGCCCGTTGTTTCCGCTTTTTCTAAGTTCATCCACTTCGGCAGGATTTCTTATGGAATCGATGACGTAATTTTTATCACTCTGGAGTTTTTGGCCAATCTTTGCCCCAAGTGCTCCTGGTCCATGTTTCCCTCTTAATTCATTACCCTTTGCAATAAGGTTCTCGCGGCTAATTGCTTTTCCATCTGCCTTGAGTTCTTCTCTTATAACATCAGAAAGCGAATAGTAATAGAACCCTTTTTTCATGAGGTATTCTGCAACTGTGCTTTTTCCTGCGCAGTTTTCACCAGTTAAACCAATGATCATTTTGACACCAATGCACATATTGTTTGCTTGTGATTATATCCATTTCCGTTACCTAACAAAATCTAGACCTATTCCTAACGCGAACAACTAAAAAAATAAAAAAAATACAAAACCCACCGAAAAAATACACAACCCCACCACCGAAAAATACCACACTGCGCTCAAGTATGATTTGTTAGGTTATTGGTTAGTCAATTGATTGTTGTAAAATGCCTAAAAATATTTCTTTAATATTCTTCTGATTTCTTCAAAAACTTGTTTTTCAGAATCATTTAGCATGGCAGCTTGTGTTTCCCATTTTTTAATTTCATCCACTGTCATGTAAGTGTAAAGCACATCGCCCTCATTGGTATTTTTTCCAATCACTATACCATCGCATGATATTGCAAGCTGATCTCCCAAACCTGCTTCCTCAACCTTTTCCTTTTCTTTTTGTATCTCCCTTATTTCGCCAACTATCTCTCCATTATGGTTCATTAGGCGATAATTCTTCTTTACCCGTCCTCCAATTACGTCAACTCCGAATATGGCCGGTTTAGAAGCACGAAACACATAACCTGAGAGTACCTTGATTTTACCTGGCCAGACAATATTATCGAGTGCATTTTTCTTTATCTTCTCCTTTTCAGTTTTCACCCAAGCCTGGTATTCATCTATAAGCCGATAAATTATGTTGCTGTGAATTATCGGTATTGAACTATTTTTGCTCTCCTCTAAAGCCTCATCAAGTATCTTAACGTTGAAACCAAGAACAACCCCAAGGAAAGGGTCATTTTGAGATACTACCGAAGCAGAAATCACATCTTTTCTTATTATATTTCCAACTCCGGCATCTTTGACAACAATTCCCGCTTCCTTAAGCAGCCTTATTAGTGCCTCAACTGAACCGAGGCTGTCTGCACGCAGTACCACCCCATCTTCATTGGTGTTCTGGAATATTACACTTTTCAACTGGGCTTCTATCTCTTTCTTTTCCTCATCAAAATTTCTTATGACTTCAATTGGCGAACCCGGTATTGCACCTTCTAAATCTGGGGCATAAATTTTGACTCCTGCAGCGGCAGCTACTTCATCAATAAATAGAAACTTTTCTTTCCCGCCAAGATTCGGTTCAAGCAGGCCACGCACTCTGGTTCTCGTTATCCCGCCTGCACTCATATACGCTATCTCATCATTTTTTCTCATTACCCCATCGTAAATTATCACATCCACTGTGGTGCCTAAACCTTTCTCCTCTTTGACTTCAATTATACTCCCCTTACCTCTGCCATTTTCTTCTATCTCTAATCTATCACCAAGAAATTTCTGGCTTAATCCGCCCATGAGCACAAGAAGTTCACTTAAGCCCTCTTTGGTTTTGGCACTTATAGGTACTATGGCTATTTGTTTTGAGAAATCGCCTATCCTATCGAAGCGTTCGCTGTCAAATCCATATTCCGAAATCTTGCCCATAACCTCGTAAAGTTTTTCATCAAGTTTCTGTTTTATGTGCTCTGGTTGTTTGGCAAAAGATTCCATAAAAGAAGTGGTTTTGTTGCTTTTCCATCCGTTCAATGCATCTATCTTATTTGCTGCAATAAGGAATGGAGTTTTGTACTGTCTCAATATTTTTATACTCTCTATTGTTTGTGGCTGAAATCCCTGATTGACATCAACTACTAATACTGCGAGATCTGCAAGGCTCCCTCCACGATCCCGTAAATTGGTGAATGCTTCATGTCCGGGTGTATCTATGAATAAAAGTCCGGGTATGGTCATAGCCAGTTTCATCCTATCTGCAAGTGCGCCTGCAATACTATCAACATCTTCTTTTGAAACGTAACTTGCACCTATCATTTGTGTTATGCCGCCTGCTTCCTTTTTTGCGACTGTAGTTCCTCTTACACTATCAAGAAGGGTTGTTTTACCATGGTCTACATGACCTAGTATGCAAATTATGGGGGAACGTTTAAACGTCATAAAAACACCTAATATATGTATTATCATGCCAACTAGAGTTTATATCCTATTTCTTACGTCTAATTGAATATTCTACCTACATAAAAATACATCTTTATAAACAGTTATGTATATAGTATAAATATGTCGGTGACAATATGGATCTAGAACTATTACATTTACTTTCCAGTAAACGCGTCCTTAAAAGAAAAAAAGCAATTCAAAAGATCAAAACTATCAATACCCATCTTGCTCGTCTTGCTTTGCATTATATGTCTGAACATGATCCTTGTTATACTGTAAGAAATATTGCAAAACAGGCTTGCCCTTCCGGTCTAAATCCTAATTGGGATAAAACCCATGCTTTTTCTGTATAGTTTAAAATTCATTGTGAACACTATCCAATTATTGGGCCCATAGTCGAATCGCGCTTTTTAGGAAAAAGCGCGGCAAAAACTGACTGTTTGCAAAACCGTAAACTCGGTTTTGATGCTGACTGGTTTTTGATTCAACTTTTTAACCTGAGAACTATCTCGGATTATAAATTTGAAACGACAGTGGTTAAGACGCTACCTTGACAAACTTTTTTGGAAAAAAAGTTTGACCAAAAACTGGTTGTTTAAAAACCCATTTCGGGTTTTTGGTTTTGGTCAGTTTAATTTTCCTGCTGGAAAATTCGCTGACCGCTGTAAACCATTTTTGTAACGTTTTATGCGAGCCTCAAAGGCGAGCGAATGAAACAAAACAAAAATTAGCAAATCAGTTTTGGTCGAGCTTTTTCCAAAAGCTCGGAATGGTAGAGATTCGCGGTTCGATTGTGCTTTTTAGTAAAAAGCGCCCAAAAAAGGGCGTGCTAAAAAGATACGAAAACCCGCGTGGGCCCATCTTTTTCTTAATCTACGATTAGTAATCATTTTTTAATATCGTGGTACTAACTATAATTATATGCAAATTCAAAAAACATTTGGCGCCTTCAAAGAAAAAACTCGTGATCTATGGTCTGGAAAAGAAATTCTTTACGAAGCTGGCAGTTCAACTTTCAAAATGAAGGCACGAAGTGCAAGTGGTAGTGGGTTAATTGTTTTAGCACAAGGCTACTCGTTTAATTTAGCTAACACTCCAAGTCCACGGCTAATCTGCTACCCTGAATTAGAAGATATTGAAATTTTTTCAAGAAGTTCAGAATCTTTAACGCCTCAGAGTCCATCGAGTTTATTTCCTGGTGCGGTTGGTGTTTTATCCTACACTCCCTTCGATATATGTGGATCTTCGATTCCATCTCTTAAGGGGAGATCTGATGTTTACCTAAATCCTCATTTAAATATTAATTTTATCCAAGGTTGTTTCAGAATTGGTAGTCCTCCCGCGGTAGAGCCTAATAGGGCACGAATTTATGGTGGATGGAAAAGAAGACTTATCGAATGTATTTTTGAAATTGCAAAAGAAAGCGATATACATTTGGTCGTTTTTTATAATTCTAATATTGGTATTAGGGGGTTTCCAGCAGATTTCGAGAAAATTAGCAGTGAAATGGGCTATTCTTTTTCCATATTTGGCGATATCCATCAAATACCAGATAAAAATATATTTACTAGAACTGAAGTAGCACTTATTGAGGATTAAAATTTACTATTTTTAAATATTGTGGTCTTAAATACAATTATATGTTGACTACGTCTCCTCCAAAATTGCCTAATATCCAAGCAATAAGAACCATGGTGGGAAAACTGGCTTCAGGTGAGCCTGTTCTTTATAAGCCCCCAATGTTCTCCCAAAGTTTTGTTCTAAATCCAATAGGTCAAAGAGGGTCTGGTTTAATCGTTCTAGCTAAAGAAGCATTTTCAGGAAGAGAAAACCCATTTAGGCTTTTATACTACCCTAAATTAGAAGATTTAGAGCTATTTACACGTAGTTCTGAATCTTTACGAGATGGCGGGCCTGCCGATTCATTCCCTGGATCTGTGGGGACTTCATCCTGTGTTCTTTTATCAAAACCAGTTAAATCTACTAAAAATCAAACGATTTCCCACAAAACTAATCTCTATCTCTACTATATTCAGGGCTGTTTCAAGATAGGTAGTCCTCCTGAATTAGATGATGATAAAGCAAGAATCTATGGCGGATGGAGAGTAAGGCTTTTACAATATCTTTTTGAAATTGCACAACATTATACTGTTACAATGGTTACTCTCCAAAATTTCAACGTTGCTGGAAGAGGGTTTCCTCCAGATTTTGAAAAGTTCTTTAGATTCCATAATTGTTCTTTTGACATTTCTAGCTCTCCCCGTCTTTTGGAAGGTGAAGAAAATGTCTATGTTAGAAAAGAGGTAGCTCTTCTCCCATAAATAAAACATTTATAAACTGTTTTTATAACAACAAATAAATGGCAGTCAGAACGGTCTATGATTCAGCTGCCTTTAGATATGGAGTTAGGTGTTATCCCACTCCACCTGTTCTTTTGGCTGTAGTTGGTCGCCAAGTTTTTGATAAAGAAGTCAGGATTCAAGAACTCCACCACCGAACCCTGCCCCAAGATGCTCCTGACTTATCACGTTTTGGTATAATACTTACTCATTATATAGAACGAGGTGGCCATGGAACAGTTTATCTTGGAAAAAAAGATGGGCGGACTGTTGTAGTTAAACAACCTGCAGGTGCTTATTTTGTGAGCCATTTTTTAAGAGAAATAGCTCTACTAGAAGAAATAAAGCATCGAGCCGTAGTAACCTCTCTTTTTTCGGGTAAATTTAATGAATCGCCTTTCTTAGTCACTGAATATCTGGATGGCAAGTCACTTACTTCCATTCTATTAGATCACCACTTTTCAATTAAGCTCTCTCTTCTTGTGGCAGCAGAAATATGCGCAGGGCTTAGCGCAGTCCACGCGTGTGGTGTAATGCATAGGGACATCAAACCAGACAACATAATGATGCTTCGTAGTGGTCAGCTACTAAAAATAATTGATTTTGGAATTTCTCAAAAGGTGGCTGCACCAAAAAATTCTGGTGGGTATGGTACCGCTTGTTATGCTGCGCCAGAGCAGTTGGGAGGAATTTGTCATGATCTTCGTTCTGATATCTATTCGGTTGGTGTAGTTCTATTTCAAATGCTTGCTCATACCCTTCCCAGAATGGAAAATGATATAGGCAATCTGCTCAAACTTCATAAAACTACCCCGGTACCATCACCAGCTAAATTTAGGTCAATGCCAAAACCTGTGGAAGAAATAACTATGATAGCAATGGCACCAAATCCTAATGATCGCTTCAATTCAGCTGCTCATATGCATGTTGCACTTGCCAATGCCATTAGCTATCTAAAGCTCTAACCACCCTGGGTTTCCTTTGCAAATTTCTTTGGTTTATTTCTATACTCTTTTGCTGCCTTCATAAATTCCACAAAAATAGGTGCCGGTGTTTCCAGTCTGCTTTTTAGTTCTATATGAGCCTGAGTTGCAATTCCAAAACTATCCTTCCACTCAGTTATTTCCACTAACCCACTTTTATGAATTCCTGATATGACCAAACCCCGGTTTTCGAGTTCTTTGACATAAGAAGGATTTACCTCATATCTATGACGATGTCTTTCCTGTGCCAAATCACCATAAGCCTTGTGCGCTATACTCTCTTTTTTTATGTTACAATCATAACTGCCCAGCCTAAGTGTCCCTCCCATTCTTGCTATTTGCTGTTTTTCAGGAAGCATATAAATAATCGGATGCGCAGTTTTTTTATCGAACTCTGTAGAGTTTGCCCCCTCCAATTCGCATACATTTCTTGCATATTCAACAACCATCAATTGCAATCCTAAACAAAGTCCAAGGTAGGGGATTTTGTTTTCCCGTGCGTATTTTATCGCACGGATCTTGCCTTCTATTCCACGTTCTCCAAATCCTCCAGGAACGAGAATCCCATCATATCCCGAGAGTTCTTCAGCAACATCATACAGTTTTTCAAGATCGCTTGCTTCTATCCAGCCTATCTCCAGCCCGCTATTAACTGCAGCAGCACTATGCACCAAAGCTTCCCTCACACTAATGTAAGCGTCTTTTACCGCAGTATACTTGCCCACTATGGCTATCTTGATCGGGTTGTCTTTTGGTTTTACTATACGTTCCACTCGTTTTTCCCAGTCTTTTATATCAGGAGTTTTTTCCTGGAGTTTAAGAGTTTTAGCAAGTTGAGTGTAGAATCCTTGTTTTTCCAAAACAACCGGAAGCTCATAAACCGTGTTAAGTAAAGGATCATCAAAAACTGCCTCTTCAGCTACATTGCAATAAAGGCTTATCTTCTTTTTTGATTCTTCATTAAGTTTTTCCTGCTCTCTTACGAGTATTATGTCTGGTTGTATACCGAGACTTTGGAGCAATCTTGTTGCCTGTTGGGTGGGTTTGGTTTTTTGCTCGCCGGGACTTAAACTTGGAACATAAGTAAGCTGGACAAATGCCATATTGTCATCCTCAAAACGTAACTGTCGCATGGCTTCCAAAAAATAGCTGTTTTCAAGGTCTCCTATTGTACCACCTACTTCTATAAGTACAAAATCCGCTCCACTCTCTTTTCCAACCTCTTTCACCCATCTTTTTATCTCATCAGTAAGGTGAGGTACAAACTGCACATCCCTTCCAAGATATTCTCCCTTCCTTTCTTTTTCAATTATTTTTTGGAAAAGCTTCCCTCCAGTAATAGAACATAATCCTGAAAGTGACTTATTGAGAAATCTTTCATAGGTTCCAAAATCCATATCTACTTCGGTTCCATCATCAAGTACGAAAACTTCACCGTGGCGGAAAGGATTCATGGTGCCGCAATCAACATTTAGGTAACCATCAAATTTCACTGGTATGGCTTGATATCCACGGACAGATAGGAGTTTTGCGATAGAAGAAGTTACTATACCTTTACCAAGCCCGGACATTATCGAGCCAGTAATAACAATGAATCTCGTCTTTTTTTCTGGCATAGGCTAGATGTGCGGGAAACAATTTTTAAAATGAATCGGAGGGCTTTATTTTGATGGCTTCCAGGTTGAATCTGGTTCTATAAGTTCGGTTTTCCAACTGCCATTTTTTGCATTAACCAGCATCTTATTGCCTGCAATCCCTATCCCAATTATTCCTCCCATCTCACCTGGAAGTTCTGCTGCATAAGAATTTACTGCCAAAAATCCAAAATTTCCCATCTGCCTAAGGCTTGTCCAGTCATTGAGGATTTTTCTACCACCAAGGGAAACAACGACTTTTCGATCGCTTAAAACCACGCTAAAATCTGTTGAACATACAAGCAGTTCTGCGTGCTGGATTTTATAATCAAGTTCTATACTGGCGGTTTTACCATTTACTGTGTAAGTTAATTTGTTATCCAAGAAAGAACAACTGCCTTCTTCCCATTTCGAAACAAGAAGTTTTGGTTCTGGCCATTTTGGCTGGGTGCATGCTGTTATTGCACCAAATAACAGAATACCACTCCCTCTGTACAATCCTTTGTAAATATTATCTAATACCTTAGCCATAAATACACAAAATTACTCTTAATAGGACAATTTATAAAGACTGTTTTGTTTTTGTTTATTTGAAATTTCGTTTTGTGTTTCCAAAAAGCTTATATTTAATCTACTACCGTTACTGTTAACTGATACAAATGGCTGAAGCTGAGCTCCAAAAAAAAATTGTAGTGCCCATACTTACTGGAACTGAATTTATGAAGCGGGTAAGGGATAACAAAATGACTCGTATGCAGTACGAAGCTGCAGTTTTTGCAGCTGTAACTGCGGGCAATGTCCCTGATTTTGTTAAAAAACAAAATTTCACCACAATTTCGATTCCAGGGAAGTTAAATGGTCGTGATGTCGAAGTTAAGGTGCGGGTCTCCCTTGATTATGTTGCAATTGGTACTAATGAAGACTATGTTCGTGTTCCATTAAGTCCTCTGATAGGGCAAAAAATTGCAAGATATTATGGTTGTGTTCTTCCTACAAAAACTATAGTGGATGCAATTGATTCAGAATCCAGAAAAAGAAGCAAACTTACTCATGCTCTCCCATCAAAAGGTGGCAATGTAAGATTTTATGATGCACCAAAAATAGCTGATGAGGTGGAAGACCCGCAAAATCCGGGTCACCTGCTTTCTGAGCGTCTTTTCCTCGATACACCATCTTCAAATGAAAAAATAACCAAGATAAAATCTGCTCGCCTAAAGAAAGAGACTCAGGAAGAGGCAAGAAAAAGAAAATTTGATGAGGATACCTTCAGACTATCTTATTTATTTTTTGAAACCCAAAGTCGTATGACTGACGATTATCTGGAAGAGCGCGGTTATGTGGTTAATGGTTCTAATCATACTGGTTCTAACCATCCATTTGTCTCCGGAAATAAAAAAGATCCTATCTATTATGGATTGGTTATTTCAGGAAGGCTTGCGTTTTATCATTTTCCTTTCCAGCCTATGGATATTGGTAAATGGCACGAGGATACTTATGCCGATT
>JAHFFJ010000080.1 GCA_023248035.1 Microcaldota archaeon | reverse complement strand
AAAATAATAACTGATAAGGCAACAAAGGAAAAGCTCCTTCCACTTTCAATGAACCAACATCAAGTTACTACCTGCTCCCATC
Organism: Microcaldota archaeon; assembly: GCA_023248035.1. Lineage (GTDB taxonomy): Archaea > Micrarchaeota > Micrarchaeia > Anstonellales > Bilamarchaeaceae > Bilamarchaeum. The sequence goes on along the minus strand of JAHFFJ010000080.1, from coordinate 3,019 downwards.
TTCTTGTCTTTTGTGCAGATACCAATATCCTGGCGTTGGTTGACAAGCTTGAAGCGCAAATGTTAAAGGCCGGAGCGCAAAAAACTGCAATTGCCGATTATATCGGTATGATGCGTGGTTTTGCTTCTGGGATGAATGAGGAACAAAAGAAAAACTGGGCACAAAGGCAGGTCTATCTCGCTCTTGGAAATGCATTAAATGGTGCGAAATCTCTCGGTTTTGATTCCTGTCCTATGGAAGGTTTCGATCCTATAGGTTATGCTAAAGCACTAGGGCTTCCAAATCACATTTACCCGGTGGCACTTTGTCCAATTGGCTCTGCTGCTGACAAACCAAATCCAAAACTGAGGTTTGAAGATATTTTTAAATTTTACTAAATCTTCTTATGAAATCAACAAGCCTGTTGGAATAACCAAATTCATTGTCATACCAAGCACAAATCTTCACCAGTCTTCCGTTTGCTCTGGTAAGGTTTCCATCTACAATAGCAGATAGCGATGTGCCGATTATATCTGTTGAAACCAGAGGCTCTTCAGTGTAGCCTAAAATTCCCTTAAGTTCTTCTGCACTGGCTCGTTTGAGTTCATCATTAATCTCATCAGGATCAGCTTTTTTGCTGATTAAAAGTGTTATATCATTCATTGATCCGCATGGTACCGGGACCCTAAAAGCTATTCCATCCATACGTCCTGAAAGCTGACCTATCACTTCCCCTATGGCTTTTGCCGCACCGGTTGTAGTTGGGATAATATTCATTGCTGCTGCACGTGCACGTCTTAGGTCGCTGTGGCTCCCATCGACTATATTCTGATCATTCGTGTAAGCATGTATCGTACTCAAAAAGCCGTTTTCAATTCCAAACTTCTTTTCTATAACATCCACTATGGGTGCAAGGCAGTTTGTAGTGCAAGAAGCAAGAGAAAATACCTTCATTTCTCTATTTATCGTATGGTCATTTACTCCAGGAACGATTGTGGCATCAACTTCCTTTGCAGGTGCTGATATAAGAACCGCTCGTGCACCTGCTTTGATGTGCTTTTCGGCATCCATTCTACTCTTAAAAGCCCCAGTACTATCAAGAACAATATCAACTTCAAAATCTTTCCACGGTAGTTTTAATGGGTCAGTTTCAGTTATCCATTTTATCTCATGGCTATTTATTACCAGATTTCCCCCACGCACTTCGATCTTACCATCAAACTTACCATAAACAGAATCATACTTGAAAAGATGGGCATGCTGTTCAACCGGACTTCGGGTGTTTATTGCAACCACTTCAAAATCTCTTCCTAATGCCCCTTGTTCCACTGCTGCACGCAGGAAAGATTTTCCTATTCTTCCAAAACCACTAATTGCTACTCGCATACTATCGCCTGAATAAACAATATTGCAATATGTTTTTATGCACTTTACAAAGTATAAAAAGTACTATAAACTCAATTGCGCCCATCGTCTATCCTAAAAAACCATAAAAGATCACTTTAAATAAATTTACCAGGAACAAGATATAGTGTCTTTAGAATTTAGGAGGCAACACCCAAAGCCTCCACCACTCCGTCCACTTCGTACTATCCTAGGTGCAGCACTACTTACTGATGATATAATTCATAACACCATTGATCGTGGTGCCAAGAGTGTGGAAAGTTTTGTTGGTGTAAATCGGAGACAGGCAATATACCTGAACTTTGCATTTACCTACACCGTAAAAAATGCTATTGATTTTGCTGCTGTTTCGAATTCTGTGCCTATCTCCACAACTGTAGCCAGTGTTCTTCTGGTTAGTAATGGAATTCGAACTCTAATAGATTCACTCATGTGTGGCTATCTTCACTCGCGCATAAGTAAAAATCCCACCTCAGATACATTCAATCCTTTATCTGTATTATATTCGTTTGCTCGTTTTGGTTTCCTTATTGGGGGCGTGGCAAAACTTATGCATGGCATCACCATAGATAACAAAATTGATGTCTCTAGTGGCATCGGGCGAATAGGTTTTATGGTGGGCATTTACCTTGCTACCAGCTCTAATGGAATGTTTAACAAAGCAATTGATTATGCAAAAGAGGCCATTGTAAATTTCCGTGCTTTAAACTCTAAAAAACCCGCCCCTCTAGAAATTTCCGCCCAAACTACGAACCAACTCTCCTAAAACTTCCTTTACAAATCCCTCACGTACCCTTATCGCTCCAGCACGTGCGTGGCCCCCTCCGCTTTCAACAAAATCAGGCATTGTATTCTTCATTTTTTCAGCTATCATGTTGGCTCCAAAGCCTTTCCCAACCGCTTCATTATTTAGTCTCATTATTATTGATCGCTCATTATAGCCAATACAAATTAAGGGTTCACTTCCATTAAGCTTATCAAAAACCCTGGTCGTTATCTTCCCGGAAGGGGGCCATTCATCTTTTCTTGCAATTCCTTCAAGACTAAAACAAACAATCTCACAATTCTCCCCATTGCTCTTCTTTATCCTAGCAATTGCTTTTGCTGATGCTTCCCCTATACCTTCTTCGGCCTGGTGCGCTATTGAAAAGAAAAGTTCTTCATTATCCATAACTTTTTTGTAGAAGTCAAGATTATTTCCAAAAGAAACATGGGATGCAAGAAAATCAAGTACCAGTGCCTTCTTTCCATCCTCTTCATCATTTGCTATCAGGTCGCTTTTGTCTCCCGAACATGCAATCCGTGCAAGCCAAAGCGCTTTATCAGTATTCATACCGCATGCAGCTGCAATTTCACAGCCAAGATAGCCTGCAGTATACCTGGAGGGATTTTCTTTTGTATCAGTTATCCCAGAAAAAGGATTGAGTATCCACCCCCCAATTTCTCCTATTGGATGATGGTCGATTATCATATATTCAATTCCGCCTGCCTTAAGAATATTCAAACCCTCTTTACTTGTTGATCCAAAATCAAGAAAAATCATAAGTGGCCGATTCTCCTGGCCTATAAATGAAAGATCGCGCAGTGCATCCTTTACAGAATAAATTGCAGAATTTTGCTGGAACGCTTTGCAATT
>JAHFFJ010000044.1 GCA_023248035.1 Microcaldota archaeon | reverse complement strand
TAGAAGTTTCCACCCAGAATAGACCAAACACTACCGATGCTAATGAAAGCATTATTACATAGAGTATGGCATGGACCCATTCGGGAATACCGAGAATAGGCGTAACATCGTTGAAGATAAATGAGTAATGCTCGATAGTAGTTCTTCCTGCTGCTGAAAGTGGGGTAAAGAAGTATAAAAGTCCATCTCTTAATCTGCCCTGAGAATCTGTATAACCGATTAAAGGTAGTATACCATCTCTTTCAAATGAATATTTGTGTGTTTCTGAAAGTGCAGTAAATGCAGGTTTGGCATTATTACCATCCCAGTATTGGCTTGATATTAGGCCGCCAGAAAATAATTGCATATTGATGATAAGAGCACTTGCAAAAATTACTGGTATGTTGGAGACATAGAAAAATTTAAGGGGCAGCTTTGGAACCATTCCCCGAACACGTTCAAATGCAATTGGAATTTCGACTTTGAGCGATTCTGCATATACCACTACAAGGAAAACGATTATAGTAAAGACGAACGGAAGAAGTTCGAGTAAACCATTAGGTAATGCTTCTGCTCCACCTTCACTCATAATGGCAACAAAACCGCCAGGACCAAGTATTAGTTGCACTAAACCAAGGAATACACTAAGAGAGACACCTGCAGCTATGAAAAGGCTAATACCACTTCCAAGGCCATATTTGGTTACAAGTTCATCAAGGAAGAGAACGAAAACCGAACCTAGAGTAACTTGTAGAACAACAGCAAAAAGTACTAATGATGGATCGATACCAGGAATTGTTGCAACGGGAACTATTTTGGTTAAAACTACAAATATTATACCTTCAACTAATGCAAGAATAATAGCGAGTATTTTTTGTATTTCAAGAAACTTTGCCCTTTGAGTCTTATCCTTCATATCGAGGTTTATCAGTCCGGCACCAACAAAAAGTTGTAGAAATATACTTGCAAGTACGATTGGACCAATACCGGTAGTAAGAAGACTCCCGATTCTTGATGCAGTTATAGTCTGAAGGAAATCAATTCCACTCGGAAGATGCTGGACACCAAAAGCAGTAGTCTCGTACATCATAAAATATAGTACAAGGGCGATGCCAGTCCAGATAAGTCGATCTTTTGTACCGAGAGGTTTTACTGGATTTTTTATTTCAGGCAGATAACCCGCCACTGAGTGTAGTATTTCTATTATTCCCATTAAAAAGAACCTCAGCTATCATGTTCAAAATATCTTTATAAATGCTACCATGTTGAAAAAATTAATAATGAGCAAGAAGTCCGTTTAACTAGCAGACGTTCCAGCTTCAAGTTTGCTTATTTGCCCACCAGCACTGGATAATTTTTTCTCCACACTTTTACTCCATGCAATGGCACGTATGGTAAGTGGAACAGTAACAGAACCAGTACCAAGTATCTTTCCTTTAAAATCGAAGTGATACTTGCCACCTTTCTTTTCGAGTTGGTTTGCGAGTGCCTTTTGGTTGATATAGAAAAGGTTTACTACATCTACAGTTTTCTTGTTTGGACGTACAAATCCCCATTTACCGAAATAACAACCCGTGATGTTTGCGGTTGCCCAGCTCCATTTGTGCTTATCAACGCCAGCCATACCCCGACCACCACGGTTACCACTACCTCGCCTATTTTTGACATTGCCTCGTCCGTGTGATCGATGACCAAGATAACCTTTTTTTTGTCTTTCTTTTCTTTTGTTCATATTCATCCTCTCGAAACAATTCATATCATCTTTCTAAGTAATGGAGCCATATCTTCCCTTTTACCCAATTCCCCTATAGGATAACTGAGCTTTATATCACGATATCCTTTTGAAGGGGGATTTAGTCGGAATATCGGAGTCATGTACTCCACTGTTTTTTTACCGCCAGCAATTTCATGAGCAATTTTTTTAAGGTCAGGCTCTTTAAGAGTAGTCCTCAAAAGAGAATTTCCCTTGCGGCCTCGTTTTGATACAAGCTGATAGATTATAGCTTCATCAACTGGTCCGTAAGTTACATAGTCCTTAACGTGGTCAAGCATCCCCTTATTCTGGGGGGAGTCTTCGACAAGCACGCAATGATTGGGCTTTTTCAGACGAAGAAGTTCTAATGTCTTCTTTATCTGTGGCCGGACTTTCCTTACTCCTCTTATACGTAAAACAGCGAATTTCATGAATATCAACCTCATTCTGCTCTTGGCTTAAGCGTATTAAGATTATCTAGTGCTTTCATAGTCGCAGCTGCGGTATTATAAGTGTTCTTTCCACCCTGAGTGAAACTCCAGACATCCTTCACACCAGCCATGCTTAGTACTTTCTTAACAACATCATTTGCAGCAAGACCAAGTCCACGTGGAGCTGGTTTTATAACAACCTGAGTGCTACCCTCTTTCCCGGTTGAACGAGAAGGAACTGAGTGACTGACTGCACATTTACATTCCCAGCTTCCACAGCCGGTTTTTATCGAAATCATATGCTTTTTTGCATTTCTTATTGCATAGTCCATGGCAGGTTTGAGCTCATCACTCTTACCTACCCCAAGTCCAACATGACCTTTTTTATCACCGATAACAGTAACCACACGGAATTTAGATCGCTTACCTGAATCAGTAACTCTCTGAGTGGTTTTTATTTGGAGAGTCTGTGATTCCATATCCGGAAGAAGAACGTCTATGATTTCAGATTCTAAAATCGGACGACCGGAGTTGAGAACCTCTTCGAGAGTAGTGACTTCGCCAGCCTTGACCTTAATACCCAGACTAGTACGTGGATTCCACGATTCCTTATCTATTGTTCTGATTTTTTCTGACATAAGAATTTCACCCTGAACTTAATTTGGTTTTTATTTCATTGAATGTTAACTTGTACTTTTCTGGCGGATTGAAAAGTTTTTCCTCCAAAATCTTTTCTTTTGGAAGACTGGTAACTAATCCGGCATCCGCAGCACCTTTTTGTGCGGCAAAAAGAACCGAACCTTTTGAAGGCATGTACATACCCAAATCAAGTACAAAATCTTTTACACCTTTCTTTGAAGCGAGTTTACCAGCCATAAGACCAGCCAGGTAAGCAGTCCACATGTTTCTTTTTGAAGGCCATTTGTAAACTTTTGTGAGGTGCGCACCGCTTACAGTAAGTAATGTCCGATCACCATCAGGATGGAAATCGATAAACTGAATGGTAATATTTTTATTGCTTCTTCGAACCACCATCCGGGTCTTTCCACTTTTTATTAATGCAAGCCTTTTTGCAAAATTGGTTTTACCTTCTCTCCTTCTTCTGAAGTAAAGCTTGAAACTTGGACCTTTTGCTCTAGTCATTTTTGTTCACCTTTTTTATGAGAGGAATTGATCTCTTTTTTTGTTAGTGAATCTCCCCTTGATTCTGTCGATTCTTTTGTCTTTTGATCTACAGGAGCTACACTCTTTTCTTTTTTGGTTTCTTTTTTCGACACATCCGTTTTTGATGTAGATTCATTGGATGTTGAAGTTTGATTTGTTTTTGGAGAAATTTGATTTTTTTGACTGGTTTTAACTACTGACTTTGGTTCGTAATCTGCAGCAACCATCTTGTTATCTTTTAGATAGAGAAGCATTGCCCTTTTGTTTCTGAAAATTCCGCTTTTTACTTTGTAATAAAGCATACGCTTAAACTCTTTTTTAACTGCACCAGTTGTTACAAGCATAGCTAGGAAAGTTCTTTGAGAGCGAACTTTGATCATCCATAAAGCTTTACTATCTTGTGTACTGCTACCTCGCCTTCTACCATGACCACGCCTTCTTATTTTAGCAGTACTTGCACGACCAAGTGGCTTGGCTTTGGTAACAATACCTTTTTCAATAAGACTTCGGACATCGGAACGAGTAAGAGCACCTTCAGCTTCTTTTAGGCTATCAGGATTTATTCTTACTTTATTTTCGCCCACGCGGAATATATCAGCAGCAAGCCTTCGTACAGTTTGTATTGTCATTAATAAACACCTTTATTTCTTTGAACCAAATGATTTCTTCTCCTTTTGGAAGTTTACGATCCGAATCTTAAGTGTTCGGGCTTTTTCAGCAATTACTTTCCTCTTTCTTGCACCAACACTAGATGCAATACGAACTACCACTCCCTTAAGTCCATCAAGTTCTGGTGCATTATTCACCAAAACTTCGGGCAACCCACTAGAATGCAGTCCACGGATGGATTGTGGATTTTTATACCCGATTTTTGGCATAGCTCCAGTCCATTTGGCTTTCATTCTTTTTTTATTGTGAGTTCCGCGGGGTTTTCTCCATCGAGCTTTGACACTCTTGAAGAAACCTAGATTAGGAACGTTAAATTTTGGTTTTTTCTTTTTGTTAATAACCATAACTATTCACCTTGAACCTCGTAAATACCATCTTGGAATACCCGGCCATCTTTGTCTTTTATTCGCATTGCAGTACGCAGATTGGCAATGGTTTGTCCAACTGCTTCTTTATCAGGACCCGAAACTGTAACGATCTGACCTTTTGGCTGAACTTTAGTAGCTCCAATTAGTACAGTCTTTCTTGGTTGTTTTTCTCCGAGGAAATTCTTGATTATAATATCCGTACCCTTAACTTCTACTGATATAGGAAAGTGTGCGTATAAGAGTTTGAAAGTCTTTGTATATGGAGAGAGTACACCATGAAGCATGCTATTTAGTATAGATTCGGTAGTACCAGTGAGCGCCTTCTCTGAAGAAGAAACGTCCAAAGTATTCCCGCTTAATTGAATTTTGGTCTTTTTTGAAAAAGTCTTTCTTACTTCTCCTGCAGGACCTTTTACTAAGACGCTTTGTCCTTCCAAATGAACGGTAACTCCTTGAGGGATTTCCATGATAATACACCTAATACACGTAAGCGAGAAGTCTTCCGCCCGTGTGTTCTTTTTCAGCTTCTGAATTTGTCATTATTCCCCTGGGGGTAGAGACGATCAGAAGCCCGACACCGAAACCAGGAATAAATTCCTGCTCCTTTTTAGACCAGTCATACCTTTTTACAGGCATTCTTGGTTTTATAACTCCGCAATCATTAATTCGACCATCAAGGTGAACTTCATACCATCCGCCTCGGCCATCATCAATTATTTTGAAGTCTTTTAAGTACTTATTATCCTTAAGTACCTTGAGTATTTCCCCTATTAGCTTGGTAGCTTTTACAGTGCAGATATTTTGCCCAACAATTTCATGTGTTTTTATTGTGTTAAGTGCATCTGCAAGATGATCAGTCATTTAATCAACCTCCGTATTTTCGGAACCCTATATTTTCTGCCATTTCTCTAAAGCATCTGCGGCATACAAGAAGCCGGTATTTCCGGATAAGACCACGTGAGTTGCCACAATTACGGCAAACGCGCTTTCCTTTTCCTTTATATCTTTCTTCCATTGTCAGCGTCATAATTATCACTCAAGTCTTACGTTGAAGGAATTTTTGGCAAACTCCATGGCCTCTTCCCGTGACACACGATGATTTCTCCCAATAGCAGCAGATCGAAGTTTTCTCATTGTGATTCTTTTTCCACGCCTTGCAAGAGAAACGCAAACATCGAAACCAAACATACTTATCCCGGGATCGTATTTGGCACCTGGAAAATCTATATATTCGTGAACACCAAAGGCAAAATTACCCTGGCGATCGAAGTTGGATTCTTTTAATAAACGTCTTTTTGCGGTAAGTGCTTTTTCAAGAAATGATTTTGCAGACACGCCCCTTAGAGTCACCTTGGAACCTATGGGTAAACCTTTTCTGAGCTTAAAAACTGGATCTCGCCTTCTTGCATGAGTTTCTACTGGTTTACTTTCAGTTAAGCGACTAAGAAGGCTTTTTGCCTGATCTAGTTTGTCACCTGGAGCACCTACTCCGATGTTAACGGTAACTTTTTCTATGAGAATTTCACGCATTTTGTTCATTGGTTCACCCTAAATGATTCATCAACCACAAAGAGATATTTTGCCACAGTAATGAACTCTTCCTCTTTGCTTTGTACAAGAGCTTCGGATGGTTTGCCCCCTTTTCTTTGAATGATGTCTTTGAGCTTGACTATAGTACCAGCGTGTTTACCATCCATGATAAGGCAGGTTGCACCATTATCCCGTTTTAAGTGGTTTTTAATTACCACTTTAGGTAATGAAACCACAACACTATCCCCCACTTTGATGTGGTTGTCAGATACAATGTTGCGACCATCGTGAAGTGTAAGGCTTAACTTACCTCCCGGAAGAGTATGTTTTCTAACCACACGTAGTGTTTTGGTGGCTGACTCTTCACCTTTTATTTCAACAGTTAGAAGCCTGGCCTTACCATCAACTATTATCCGGTAGTTTTTCTCAGCTTTTGGAAGTGATATGACATCCATAAGACCTACAGAGAATTTGTCATCAGTACGAACCTTACCATCAACCTGAAGTAAACGGGTAGAAAGTATTTTTTGGACTTCACGCAAGGTGGGTGCGATTTTGAGTATATCTCTCAAAAGCACTCCAAGTGGAATTGAATAGTCCTTGGCGTGCGGACCAGGTGAATGCTGTATCATCCATTTGCGCTCTTTCTTATCTTGTATTGGAACTGCTTTTGGGGAAGCTAATCTTTTTTGATGTTTTGTTCCTCCTCGTTTTGCCATTATAAATCACCATTTTGAAGATTATTGTACTTTAACTTTATCGGATTTATCAATATGTCCCCGATGAAGATGTTCGGAGTGTTTGTGTTCCGGTTTGTACTCTTTTTTGTGTTCTGATTTGGTTTCAGTTTTCGAAGTAGTATCATGACCCGATTTTTCATGATTAACCTCTTTAGAAACCTTATCTTCAGATTTCACTTCCTTTTTTTCTTCTTTTGCTGCTTCTTTTTTCTTAAACGCATCTTCACTGAATATCTCTTTTCTCTCTGGTGTGGATTCTAGTGAGATGAGAAGAAGATTGGATGCTTCAACTGCTATTGGGACTTCACGGCCTCGGGCATTTTTGGTAACAATACCCTCAAGGTAGACTTTTCGACTTACCGTACTTACGCGGCTTACTTTAGCGTCTTTACCTTTTTCTGGTCCACGCATTATCCTTACACTATCACCAAGATGAAGCAAAATTGCCCTCTTTTTAATTTTTAATTTGGCTCTTAGTTCCTTTGAAAGGTGAGAGTGAAGTCTGGACTTCCTCTTGTGAAGTTTTTCTTGGTAGTATTTCTTTCTTTCAGTATCGGATTTCATTCAGACAACCCCTGCAGATATAGCCGCAACTTTAGGGAATCTTTCTGCTATTTCCCTAGCGACAACACCTTTGATTTCAGTACCAACAGGCAACATATCATCGTTTACAAGAACAACTGCGTTGTCTTCGAAAAAAATGCGGGTGCCATTGGCCCTACGAAATTCCTTTTTCTGACGAACTATGAGTGCTTTTACGACTTTTTTTACCATATCAGGTTTGCCCTTTTTTACTGATGCAATAACCACATCTCCAATCCCCACCTGAGGGGGTCTTGCACGAGTACCGCGAAACTGCAATGCACCTATAACATAGATCATTTTTGCCCCGCTATTATCAGTGCATGGCATCATGCTGCCGGTTGTTAAAGTTTTAACTATGTTACTTGTAAGTCCCTTCATAACTATTCACCTTTTGAGAGACCGACCACGGTCCATGCCTTAGTCTTGCTTATCTTTCGAGTCTCTGCCAGGTCAACCATCTGACCAACTGCGGCATTGATACACGGAGGATTATGTGCTGCGATGTGAGACTTACCCTTTGCCCATTTTCGATATTTTGATAAATATTGAACTACTTGTCTTTCCACTATAACAGTGTGACGACTTTTTGAACTGACTACGCGACCGGATAATGTTTCGCCTCTTACTTTGAGACCGCCATGTTTAAAGCATTTTTTATCCTCACATTTTGCTTCCATGAAAAATCACCATGTTATTATCGAAACTGTACTGGCAAATAGCCAACATAAAATCATCATTTTTCGCTTTAGGAAAATTCAATGATGACTTGGCAGAAAATCCCACCATGGGTGAGGTGTTTAGTGCCCATATTATTTCACTAAGACGACTACTTCTATTTAGATACAAATGCTTATAAAGCAAACCTAAACTTTCTTAGCTCTCTCGTGAGGACGAAAGGCAATTTTGCTCCCTTCCACCTCAACTTCTTCATCATAATCGGTCTTAAACAGAAAGACAGATGATATTTTTGGTATTTTTACTTCTTTTCCATCTTCAGTTTCAATTGATAAGGTATTTTTAGTCTCATCGACGATAGTACCTTGCAGACCAATAGTTTTTCTCTGGCTACTGTTTATAATTTTTACAGATAGGCCGATAAATGTGGAGTATATCAGGTCTTTTTTATTTACCATATTATTTACCATAAATATTACAGGATTGTCATAATTTAAAAGTTGCCATAATCATGATTTAAATTTACTACTCCAATTACCTACGATGATAGTTCTTGATAAATCAATAATTACCGAAGAGATGATAGATGCAGCCCAAAATGCACTGGCAAATGAATTCCCGTTATTTGGGGAAAGTGTTTTCAAATTTGAAGAGGAATTTGCGTATTTTTGCGGCAGTAAATTTGCAGTTGGAGTAGGCTCAGGAACTGATGCATTGATTTTTTCCCTCATGGCGAGCGATGTGGAGGGTAAAGAGGTAGTAACAAGTCCCGCGTCTTACATTGCAACTGCAAATGCAGCCATACATTCTAAGGCCACACCAGTATTTTGCGATATCGATCAAACTAATAATATTGACCACAGTCTGGTTGAAAAAAAGATCGGAGATAGTAAGAAAATCAAGGCTATAGTACCAGTACATCTCCATGGATATCCAGCTCCAATGAATGAGCTTTTAGAGATAGTAGAAGGCAGAGATATTTTTTTAGTGGAAGATGCTGCGCAGGCGCATGGTGCTATTTATTTTGGAAAGCGAACTGGAGCACTTGGCCACATAGGTTGTTTTTCTTTCAATCCTTACAAGAATATTAGTGTAGGTGGGGAAGGTGGAATGATTACCACCAATGATGAAGAAATTGCTGAAAAAATAAGGATGATTGCAGATGCGGGACGGGAGAATCGTTTCACGCATGAACATAAGATTATAGGTTTTAGTTCCAGGCTAAGTACAGTGAGCGCTGCCGTAGGGAGAGTGCAGTTAAGATACCTCCAAGAATGGAATGAAAAAAGAAGAACTGCAGCTTCAATTTATAGAAAACTACTTGCTGATGTTGAAGAGATAGTACTCCCCCCAGATAAAACGGAGATACACTCAGCATATAATAAATTTGCAATAAAAACGAACGTGAGGGATGCCCTAAAACAACATTTGAACAATAATGATATTGAATCTGATCCCCATTATCCAATACCAATACATATGCAGCCACCTTACCAGAAAATGGGGTATAAACGGGGAAATTTCCCAAATGCAGAAAATTTTGCAGCAACCACACTTTCTCTACCTATGTTTGTAGATATAACAAAGGAAGAGATAGGAGAAGTATGTGAAGTAATTAGAAACTTTTTCGAAATGTAGTGTATAGATATAAACATAGGCTAAAAATAACATAAAAAATAACTTTACTCCAGTAGTAAACTAGCTAACTTCGATAGTTTCTTGGAGATAACCTAGTTGCTTAAGAACCTCAGCAGTTCGTCTTTTATGATCGCCCTGAAGAATTATTACACCATCTTTGGCAGTACCGCCACAGGCGAGTTTGTGTTTAAGTTCTCTAGATGTTTGGTCAAGCTGGGCCTTATCAATTCCTTCAACAATAGTAACCAATTTCTTGAATTTTTTCTTTGTTGTATAAACTTTTATTTTAGAAACTCCTTGTTTGTCAAGAATCTCGCAAACACAAAGATCCTTGAGCATTCCACATTTCGGGCATTTATCCATTAAATTTTTCACCTAACCTAATTACGATTTACTTCTTTTTAACCCTTTTGGGCCTTGGAGTCTTGAGTTGAGCGATAGCCTTACGAAGAGGTTTTACCTTGTCCGCACGACCTTCGCCCCGCATTTCAATTATAGCACGTTCAAGTTCTAATATTTTAGCTTCTTTTTCAGCGTCAGTTAGCGATTCAATTTGGATTTTCTTTATGATTGCCATTATGATCCCTCCTTTTCGCTCACACCAGCGGTAACTTCAGTTGCAGCTTCTATGACTTTAGGAAGTACAACCTTAGTAGTTTGTTTGTCTGGGAAAACCGTTCCAGGC
>JAHFFJ010000043.1 GCA_023248035.1 Microcaldota archaeon | reverse complement strand
GGTGGTGCCGGAACAAAAACCCCTGGTGCAGGTGCACAGGCAGTTGTCAGAACAATTGCAAGAACTGGAGTAAGAATAGGAAGAATAGAGGATGTAACTCCATTACCTACTGATTCTATGAAGCGAAAAGGCGGCAGAAGAGGACGAAGAGTATGAAACTTACACTTGATAAAAAACACGGGAATCGTATCGAGTTTATTACTAAGGGTATATCTACTACTTTTGCAAATATGGTACGGAGATATTCAATGTCACGGGTACCTGTCCTTGCAATAGAAAAAGTAGTTTTTTATGATAATACCAGTGCTTTGTGGGACGAATATATTGCTCACCGGCTTGGTTTATTGCCTATAGTTACTCCGGACAAAACCCCAGAGAGTGCTGAAATAGTTTTTACTCTTGATGCAGAAGGGCCAAAAACAACCTACTCTTCAGATATGACAAGTTCGGATAAGGATATTACTGTAAAAGAGAACATAACCATAGCAACCCTAGGTCCAAATCAGCATGTTAGGTTTGAGGCAAAAGCAGTTCTAGGCACTGGCAGAAACCATGCAAAATTCCAGGCCGGACTTGTAAGTTATGGTGGAGAAGATGACCTAAAGATGTTTGTAGAAAGCTTCTTCCAAATGGCTCCCCAAGATGTTCTTATACGTGGTTGTGATGTAATTGAATCAAACATCGAAGCTATAGAAGAGGTTTTAGGTAAAAAGGTCGAAAAGAAGAAAAAGAAAAAGGAAGAATAGAAAATTTCCTCCGATTTAACACCGGTTAAATTTTCATAAAACTTCATCCTTATAAACTCCGGTTTTTGAAAGGGAGTTTAAAAATATTTCCTGTTATTTTCTCATTCGAAAAAGAACCATTCAAATAAAAAGGAGATTAGAAAAGGACCTTGGTCCTTTTCAAAGGAGATTCAAAAAGAACCATTGGTTCTTTTTATGCAGGGGTGGCAGAGCGGTCAAATGCGCCAGCTTGAGGGGCTGGTAGGTTAGTCCTTTCGAGTGTTCAAATCACTTCCCCTGCAAAAACTTTTTTAGGAAAAATGTTTTACAAAAAACATACTTGCTAATTTTGGGAAAGATAAGGCCAAAATTACTTAGCTTTGATCTTTTAGCCATTTTTCAACTGATTCACGGACAAGTTTTATCGCTACTATCTCTGGAATTTCCCTATCTGCAATTATCTGTCCACCTATCTTTATCAGACCGTTTTCAAATTTTGTAGATTTACAAACAAATTGTAGTACTGTTGTCCTTGCAAGTTCCAAACCGGGGATTGGTTTCTCTATTGTCCTGACAATACGGGACAAAGATTTTTCAGGTTTTTTTGAGCATGGCAATTCTATTGTTACACTAAAATATTTCCTTGGATGGAAAGTTAGGTGGGATTCTGCCCGTAAAACCTGATCAAGCACTGGGGGAACAGGAATTTTTCTTGGCTTTCGAAATTTGACTACAGTCCTATGCTTGGTCATATGTAAACTCTTTAGGGCAGTATAATAATAAAATAATTATTTTTTCCTCAAAAATAAGAAATATGTGCCTACTATTACTATGACTATAATCGCTCCAATTATCAGGTAACCCATATTCATCTTATCGTTATATTCTTGTAATTGTGCCCTATCTTCATCGGTGATAACGCTTTCTGGGTTTTTCACCGGACCATCTATCGCTGGTGTTGGTATTATCTCTTGTTTTGGCGCAATCGGTACAATGCTGGCATCTCCACCGCATTTTTCTGGGCATGTAAGTGGTGTTTCACCAATTTTAGAATCACATGTTCCTGAAGTCGTACATCCAACATTTACAAAAATGCTATTGGAGAAAAATTTCCCACCATTTACATAGACTGCTGTTGGGCCAATTGAGATTTCCCCTACTGTGAGAGATTTAACCCTATAGCTTATGGTTTGCGTTGCTCCTGGTGCAAGTTCTATTTGCCATACTAATTTCGGGGGCTGTGCAGCATAGTAATTGCCTGGTTCAGAATATATTGGCTCAGGGGAAATCGGTTCAACATTACCAAGTGATTCCTCTACTGTAGCACTAACTACTTCGGTTCCAATATTACTGATTTCTATATTTACATTGAATTCCTCATAAAGTGAAACATCACTTGGGGCTGTCTTCATTACCTTTAATACCCCGTCAAACTTTTTGGGAGCACTTTCATTTGTTGACTGAACTGTTACTGAAGCAAAAGAAATCGTTATTAGTAAAATCGCTAAAATAAAATTCCTCATATCTAACACCCCGCCATCTCCGTACCCTTTTTAGGGCAGGTTATCATACCCAAATCATTAGAGCAAGCATCATAGCTGCAATGATTTGTTTTATTGCCGCTCCATTTCCAGCCCTGACCGCTGAAGAAATCTCCACCCGTATTACCTACCGTATCAATGAAAGTATACATATCATCACCGGGTAGCCACACTGCATTGTAAAGATGACCTGGTGCCCGAACCGACATTATTTCATTTGCAGTAAAGCCAGATTTACGGAGTGCGGTTGTAACTACAAAAGAGTAATCCACACAAGATCCAGTGTTCATAATGTTTACTGATGAATGCGCTGGTGCATCTACAGCTGCATTGTTATTACCGGAAGGATTACTATCCGATGTCCACCATCCTTTTTTCGGTTCGTTCCAGGAATCAAAAAATATATCGTAGTGAGTATAATAACAGTATAAAGCATTCATTTTTATGTTGCTTTGAGGCCATGGATCGCCAGCCTGGAATTTTGTCTTTTTAGAGCATAAATTATCATTGTTTGAACAACAGAATTCAGCAGTATAATAATCTTTCAAGTAAACTGCTTTAGATCCAATTGCATAAACAAGGTAAGATGCCTTGCAAATTTTCATTGAGTTTGTCGCATCAAGCGAAGTCATGGGCTTTTTCTTTTTTGTATTTGAAATCGCGGCATCACAAGCATCATTTTTATCATAATCATAAGCTATCTGTTGTGGTTTATCTGAAAATACCCGTTCTCCATTACAGCAGCTTTCTGCATCAGCATTCATATAATCTAAATCATTTGAACAAACTTCAGTAGCATGGCAGGCTCCAATTCCACTATTATAATTTATGCCAGCACCTCCTTGGTTTGGCCATTTGTCAGTGCATGGCGTATCCGAAGGATAATACTTTGCACCAGTTGCACTGCATGCGGAATTAGCTAGGACATTTATAGCAATATCTTTACTTGAGGTACTACTATAATTGTCGGTAACTGAAAATGTAATCGTATGGCTTCCCGTACCAATAAAAGTCACACTGGCAACTGCTGTATTTTCATCAGGTACAAATGTCTGTCCACTTCCATCAAATTTCTGGAATAAAGGAATAAGTGTGTGTTGACCATCGTTATCGTTCCATTTAAGTGTGGAAGAAACTAAATATGCGCCAGGAGTTACTGCCTTTCTGCTCATAGTTAGAGTAACGCTGCTCCCATGCTGGATATTTGTATTATCTGCCGTTATCTGGATATCAGGCGCAGTTAATGTAAGTTTGGTGTGGAAAGTAAGATAATCTTCTGCACCTATTACCCTATAGTTTTTGCTGACTTTAATTGGAACTATATAACCTGCAGCATCTTCTATCGTTGAATTAGAACACTGGTCTACGCAAGACTGTACGAAATATTCGTATGTTGTATCATTTTTAAGGCTCGATAGTTTTATCGTATGTTTTTGTTTTACTACGAGCTTAATTATTTCAGGGTCGATATATTTACCCACACCACTATCATATACTACTCCATTATAGGCAGCGAATATTGTAACTTTTCCTTCGAGTAGGGTTACTGGATTGGTGCCACTAGTTTTTACTGGGTTTATTATTTTTGTGTTATCATCAGGTGATACGAAATACTTTTGTAAATCATTTATACTCATTATATCGGCTGGAGGCACTCTTATCCAAGCGGTATTTCCCTTTTTGCGATAGTAAACTATTGCATTTGAAGGTACATCTGTATACCATTCTATTGTAGCAGTTGTATCCTCTGGTGTTGCATTGACTTTTGATATCACTGGTATTACAGGTTTAGTAATGAAAGTTTTTTCATCTGAAGTTATGCAGCTTTTTTCTGTGCATGCACTTATTGTGAAATAGTAATAAGTATTGGATTTCAAACCGACGATATAAATTGAATGATCGGTAGAAATTGAACTATCCAAAGCGGTTTTCCACACTACCCCTCCGCTTATGTTCCTAAGTTGAAGCGTTCCATTGGAAGAAGTATTGGTTGACCAGTTTATTTTAACATCATACAAACCTGGGGTACTTGTTATTGAAGAAAATTTTATGTCTATTATTGGCTCAGGCGGTTTATAAGTTGTTGACTTAACCTTGGTATTAACATAAGGAACAATAGGGCCACCTTCTGGGTTGTTGGCATAGTCTAAATGAACTGCTGTCACCGTAACATTTTTCTTACTGTCAGGGCTTGAGGCAGTATAAGTTTCGGTTTCTGAAAGAGTGGGTGTAGCTATTATGCTCTCACCATAGGAAATAGAATATACTGCATTATCAAAGATAATTTGCTGATTTGTATCGTAATGCCAATTTATTTTTGTAACAGTTACCGTAAAATCGTTTGATGAAATAATCGAGTCTGTAGTATTAAGTTTATATGTGCCATCTTCAGAATAAGTTAATGCAAATGATGATGAAAAAACAACTATCAAAAACAATAAGATCTTTACAAGTGGTATAATCTTCATAAATTTACCTCATTAATCAGTATGGTCGGTCTCTAATATTTAAAAGCTTTTGGAAAAGAGGCTAACTCATTTCCACCCGATCGCAAAATTCTAACTAAGCTTTTGGAACTTCTAAAGCTTTTTCAACTAGCACTCCCAACTTAGTTAAAGGATCATGGTTCAGGAAAACATGCCGATCTTTATATCCATACCAATCAGCACGTGCAGAAAGACCTACTCTTTTTTCAATTCTTCGAAAATACCTCGCATCTTCAAAGGTGAATTCAACAACATGTCCATGTGGAATTCCATATATGAAATCACCATGATACCAGCCATCAGCAGCAGGAAACTCAGTCACTATGCCAACTCCAATTGCTTTTATTACTCTTGTCTCTCTATCTTTTTCAATTTCAAAATATGGGTGATCCACAACCAAGGCCACATTTTTCTCACCTTGATATTCTTGTGGAACAGGAAAAACGTATTTTATGTCATTATCCGTATATTCAATATATTTTTCTAATCTCATGCCTGGTTGAACGTATCCTACCATTGTACCAGACCAGCAACAAAAAACATCTCGATTCATTCTCCAATCTGAACTATCATTATCATTAGCTCGCGCTTTCTCTCCATCTGGCCACTTACCATCTTCGCGGGCGTTGTTGAGTTTGGAATTTGAAACAATGACCAGACCTAACTCATTCGCTTTTATAATTGCCTCTTCCATCGGAACTCCATTCCCACGCGTTACCAAAGTAGTCAATCCCAATCCGCGTACTCTTTCTCCTGAAACCCTAGCAGTTGCAGTCATACGCCAAATATTGCACCAAAAGCTTAAATTTACGAGCTCTCCATCGGATATTTTATCTTGCAGTGATATTTATACTTCAACTAAGAGAAATCTGACATGGTTAGAGAATTTATCAATTAACAAGATTTTTATTATACTCAATATAACTTAATCCGGTTTTATAATAATCAAAGAGGTTAAGTAAAAATGACAGAAAAAACAATTGAAAAAGCAACCCCTCTAATAGGTTTACTTATCCTGGGCATATTCTTTTTGTTAACTCTATCAGTTATCCGTACGAGTGTTTTTGGCGAAGTTGAAGGCGAAAAGCACATCTACTTCGAGATTGTTTTTTTACTCTTACTTGCAGTCGCAGGAGAATTGCTTGTAACATATACAAAACAACCCTCGGTGATGATCCTTATGATACTGGGACTTTTCATGAGTCCTAGTTTTTTGGTTCTGAGCTGGAGTTTCCTACATTCATTAAACCTACCATTTGCTCTACCTCCAGATCCACCAGAAATTCTGAGGCTTGAAAATATTCTAAGTGTTTTTGCGCAATTGGGTGCAGTTATTCTTTTGTTTAAAGTTGGTATGCACAATAAGATCGAGCGTATTTTTGCATTCGATAATCTTATTGTTGCAATCGCCGGAATCGTGCTGCCATTTGCAGTAGGTTATATCTATGCTAGTTATGCTGGCGGAAGTTTTGCATATTCAATGTTCGTTGCTGCTGCACTAACTGCGACCTCAGTTGGAGTTACGGTAGCAATCCTAAAAGAATTCAAGCTTCTTAATGAAAGATTTGCGGAAATTATTATCGGTGCTGCAGTTTTGGATGATATTCTGGGTTTATTGGTGCTATCATTTGTCATAAACATAACTGGTGCTAGTGGCCAAGAATCTATTGTAGCCTCTGTGTTACTGACACTTATGACTGCTTTCGTTTTTCTTTTTGGTAGCGTTATAGCTGGTGATTATTTTGTCCGATATCTTGATAGGAAAGAAATGAGCCCAAAAAGATTCATGCTTATCCTGGCGTTTGTACTTTTCTATGCATATTTTGCTGAATTCATAAAATTATCTGCTATTGTTGGAGCTTTTATGGCAGGAATCATACTAAACAAAAGTAAGCATCACTCAGAAATTGAAGAAAAGACTTATGGCCTGGAAATGCTCTTCATGCCAATTTTCTTCATATCTCTTGGAACTTTAATGGATGTTAATGCTCTTGCAAAATTTTTCATGCCAATTCTGGTTCTTTCAGTTTTAGCTATTCTAACAAAACTTATTGGTTGTGGTTTTGCAGGTCTAGCTGCAAAACTAAAGCCTTTGGAAGCAGCAATCGTGGGTTTTGGCATGGCTCCTAGGGGAGAAGTGGCACTTATCGTTGCCTCTATAGGACTCTCAACAAAAATCTTAGATTCATCAGAATACTCAATAATAGCAACCATGGCACTACTTACAACCTTGGTTACTCCTCCAATACTTCAGATTTTGATAAAGAAAATTCAAGTTAAGTAGTTATTTCTGTAAGTAAACACTCTATACCTGCTAAGTAATCCTATTTCTGCAAGTAAATCTCCTAAGTAGTCTTATTTCTTATTGAAACTTTCAAAGAACTTCATTATCTGTGTTGGTAATAACCACAAATGTGTTGGTGAATCTTCAGCAGAAACATTTGTCGCAAGAGTCTGGAGTGTCCTCAGATGGAGTGCACCATTTATAGAATATAATTTTCTTGCTGCATCTGCATAATTATTTGCCGACTGGAACTCACCCTCACTAAGTATTATTGTAGCTCTTTTCTCTCTTTCAGCTTCAGCTTGTTTGGCCATTGCCCGTTTCATATCCTCAGGAAGTTCAATATCCTGCAATTTTATCGCAGAAACATCTACGCCCCAACCCTTGGTTTCTTCATCAACCAATTTTTCTATCTCTAGTGCAATCTTGTCTCGATCTGCAAGTACGAAATCCAGTTCGTTATTACCTATAACATCCCGTACTGCAGTCTGGGCATATTGGGCAATTGCAAAGTTATAGTCTGAAATAGCCATTACAACCTTAAGCGGATCGACAATTTTGTAATAAACTACAGCTGATATCTTAACTGGAACATTGTCCTTGGTCATTGCTTCTTGTGGCGGTATGGGTATAGTTTTAACCCTCATGTCCAGTGTTCGTATGTCATGATAAAAAGGAATGTTGAGTGTTAGACCTGGACCTACTACAGAGTGGTATTTTCCCAGTGCAAAGCGGACTCCTTTTTCATATTGGTTAATTATAGTGAATACCATATTATGCCCCCTTCTTAGGTTTTTCATCCCGAGTTTTTGTTTCTATGCCATCTATCGGTAAAATAAAGTTCATTATGTTAGTCCTATCTGCAGAAACGCTTGAAATCATCTGAAGTGTCCTTAGATGCAATGCTCCTGGGGATTCACTCAATATCTTTGCAGCTGCACCTAATTTTTCTGCAGCCATATTTTCTCCCTCCGAAATAATTATCGAAGCTCGTTTTTCACGTTCAGCTTGTGCCTGTCTTGCCATGGCGCGCTTCATAGTATCCGGAAGGCCTATATCTTGGATCTTTATCCCGCTTATATCTACCCCCCACTCTTTAGCATCCTTCTCTACTGCCATAGAAATCGATTCTGCAATCGCTTTGCGGTCGGTAAGTAGTTGGTCTAATGTTCTGCTGCCTACAACATCTCTTATTGCGGTTTGGCTGTGTTGATAAACTGCGGCTCTATAATCCTGGACATTGAAGATTGCTGCCTCCGGGTTAACGATCCTAAAGTACACAACTGCATTTATGAAGGCGCTTACGTTGTCTTTTGAAAGCACTTCCTGTTTGGGTATATCTATTGTCATTATCCTCAAATCCACTATTCTCATGGTCTGGAAAAATGGCATTAAGATCTGAACCCCGCTTCCCCTCATTCCGGAATACTTTCCAAGGGTCAGGACCAGTCCTTTCTCATAATCATAAATTGTCCTTATTGAAAGGACAAGAAGTATCGGTATGCCCACAAAAAGCATTCCTAAACAGCAATCTAAGTTCTCCAACCCAGCCATAAACATTACTTGCGGGCGATGTATTTAAACCAATTCTATTTTCTAACCTTAGAGTTAACGAAATTTCCCCTCATTAACTATTTCATCCAATGGTCTTCTACCATTTGGAACTTCACTATCCTTCATTTTATCCGGAAGATCTTCTTTTTTACCTCTCTTTCCTATCGCTATCATTGCATGTACCTCAAATTCCTCAGGTATCTCGAGATCGTTTTTGGCTTTGTCATAGTCAAAGCCTTCCATTGCATGAACAATCAATTTGCGTGAAGATCCTTCCAGTGCCAGGTTCTCCCATGCCGCTCCAGCATCAAAAGCGTGGGTGCGTGAAGGTTTGTTGTTATGCTCGAAATTTTTTCTCGATATTACTACTACAAGTGCCGCCGCATTTTTGCACCACATCTTGTTCCAGTCACCAAGCAGGTTGAAGAATTTTTCCCAATTTCCAGTTCCTCTTTTTGCATATATAAAGCGCCACAACTGGCCATTGTAAGAAGAAGGCGCCCATCTGGCAGCTTCAAAAAGTGGCATCAATTCATCATCTTTAAGTTCCTCACCACTCATCGCTCGGGGTGACCAGCGGCTGATTATGAGGCTATTTATATCATAATTCGGTTTTCTATTATTCTTTATCTCGTTATCCAGCATCATAACTAACACCTCTCTCAAAAACAACAGGCATCTTTAAAACCACAATTCTTACATCGGGCATTAAAGCTTCCCCCTATCGCATACATTTTTTCACCACAATTAGGGCAGGGTTTGTACCTATCATCCATATCTATAGTTCTCTCAAAAAGACTTAATAATAATTTACCTATAGTTAATTTAATGTTCCAAGAATCGCAAAAGAACTCTAGAATTATTATTTTTTATAACATTTTATTATTTTTTATGAACAAATTATGAACAAAGCTATGAACAAAGTTATTAATTTTAGCTGCTTTTTAGGCATAGCTTTATTAACTACCCCTCGCATACCAAATAAGGTAGTCTTGTTCTAAAGAACTAACTATCAATAGTTTCGGATATCATTGGGATATCTGAAGTTTAAATAGGTGAAAAAATGGCATATGAAGGTGGAGACAGGCAGATGTACGACGCAACTTGTTCTAAGTGCGGTCAGCCCTGTCAGGTTCCTTTTAAACCGAGCGAAGGAAGGCCGGTTTATTGCAGGAACTGCTACAAACCAAAATCGAGATTCTGAAATCATATTTCTTTAGATTTTAGAAAATCTGTAAATTTTTGATTTTTTGTTTTTGATTTTTTAATTACTTTTATAATCCTTCTTCTGAATTACTCTTCATGAAGAAATTTATTGCTGAATTTTTGGGTACTTTTGCCCTTGTTTTTATTGGTGCCGGAGCGGTTCTTGTAAATAGCTTAACAGGTGGCGCTCTTGGTCTTGTGGGCATAGCACTTGCACATGGTTTTGTTCTCATGACCATGATCTATTCGTTTGCAAATCTTAGCGGTGCTCATTTCAATCCTGCTGTAACTATAGCTATGGTAGCTACAAAGAACATAGATTTGAAGCGGGCTGCTGGTTACATTCTATCCCAGCTTGCAGGCGCGATCGTTGCAGCTTTCCTCCTCATTCTACTCTTTCCATCGGCTACACCTACTCAAATCTATGGGTTTCCAACCGAGATAGGCTTAGGATTCGGGATTCTAGTTGAAGCAATATTGACTTTCTTCCTTGTTTGTACTATTTTTGGGGTTGCCTTAAACAAAAAAGCACCCGCAGGTTTTTTCGGTCTGGCAATTGGTT
>JAHFFJ010000042.1:9201-10850 GCA_023248035.1 Microcaldota archaeon | reverse complement strand
TTAGCATCTACTAGCCTGAGATTCTTTAATGCTTTCATTCCAAATATGTTACCTGCAATCCCACTAAGGAGTTGGGGAAGATTACCCTCTTCCCAAAGACCAATTGGATAGGCTACTTTGACAAAATTACCATCTACATGGAATGCAGTTGCCTGAAGTTTTTTCATTCTGGGGGGAAGCTTGAAAAGGGTAGTCCATGTTCCAGTAGAGCTCTCGGAAGCAATTCGCCCAATGGCTTCCTTAACTGAGATGCCAGAATCAGGCTCGAAATAGAATAAACAAACAAGGTCATCTTTTGCGGGCTTGTAACTAAAATCTACAAATTCCGTATACCATTCTACTTTTGACATGTAAGAAAACGAACAGATAAATAATAAAAAGACTCTGCTTATTTGTACATTAGTTTTGGAATGGTTTTATAGATATCTGAACACATATGACCAATCCATTAAAAGATTTTATTTTAGCGGGAAAAATAGATGAATTATGTATGTGTTTTGCATTACTTTGTTTCCGAACTAAGATTTGGATTTCCATTAATTGCTTCTAAAAGTTTATCACTATTAATTTCCCGAATTTCGCTTCCGCCCCAAAATGAACTAAAAACTAAAACAACCTTATTTTCTAATGGAATTACAGCACGTATTTGTGGTGAGTAACGCTCAGAAAGATCATCTAATGTAGCTTCACCAATTATCTGGCTTGGATTGGTTAATCTCCTATAAGCACTTAGTTTTGCACCACTAAGACCAAAAACTATTTCTCTCTTAGGGTCATAACCATAACAGGGAACCGTTTCAATATCATGATAAAGAAAGGATGGAAAACTTGGCCCATCTCCAAACTGTGTCTGTCCCATATGCACAGATTCTGACTGTATACGGCCACCATCCACGAATTGGAGGGCTTTTGTTGATGGATCTATTATGTATACCCCACCTTTACCATAAACACCATCCCTTAGTATTTGGTATAATGGTGATTTTTCAGATAGTGATGATAAGAGCGATTTAACTTGCTCCCCATCAGGTTCAAATAATAAACGACGAGCGGCACTAATTGCGAAAAGTCCATTGCCTATTGGCCTAATTGACCTAAGATCAGGATGGTATCTTGCTTTAGCTCCTGTTAAGCTATCAAAATGTTCTTTTGCTCTTCTTCTTGCTATTCTTAATTGAGAAGCTTGAATAGAAGAAAGGGCACGATTTAGTTCATCTCCCCACTGAGGCCTAGTAGATCCGCAATCATCAAATGCCAAACCGGTTGGATCTAAACGGTAGGAAGCTTCAACTGCAACTCTTCTTTCAAAACTAAGATCTACGCCGTATTTTAAGGAAATTTTATCTAGATCAAATTCAACACCAAAATCAACTTCATCAAATTCACCAGTCCTAATATCAAGAATACCTAATCTTGTTTCTTTATTAGACTTCCAACACGTACCCTCATTCCTATGACTAACTTGAAAACAACATAACATTCTCGAAGCATCAATAAAAGCTCCTGAAATCATATTTACACTTTCGTATTTATTTTTTGATGATATTGTTTCATTGGTCTCTGAAAAAGGTGGTATTTCTGAATAAACGCCATCTTTACTAAAAACAACTGGACCATTACTATTAGATCTAGCAGAGCAAGTACGGTAT
>JAHFFJ010000042.1:0-9191 GCA_023248035.1 Microcaldota archaeon | reverse complement strand
TAGATATGCAACAGGAACATCATCATGCCGTTGCTTAGAAGCTGAAAATCTATATGGGATTAATGTACTGTAAGAAAAAATTACTTCCGAATTTGCGCCAATTTGATCGAGAAGGAATGGAAAAAATGAAACGTTTACAGCACAAGTTCCTGTTGTTTTCAATTCCGAATCAGGTTCTAGTTTATAAGCATCATATCTATCTGATCGATCGGAATGAAATATCAGACTAACTTCACCATTTCCTCTTTTTTTTGTTGCTAGAACTAGTTTCCCATTATCTGGAATTCTGAATTTAGTAAATGTTGGAGTCATAGAATCACAGAAGGTTAATTATTGGCATATTATTAAAAGTGGATAGATGTGAACTAAAGAATTTTCTTCATCCCATCAAAAACCAACAGGGCACATTTCATTCTGGATGGATTTTTTGAAAGGTCAATTTTTAGCAGTGAAAGGACGTCATCCTTCGTGATTTTAAGGAGATCGAAAAGTTTTTTGCCCTTAAGATAACCGGTGAAAAGCGAGGCGCTTGCCTGACTAATTGCGCATCCAGCACCGACAAATTTTACTTCTTCGATTATTGCTGCATTGCCTTCCCCCGTCACCTTCAAAAAAAGCTCAATACGATCGCCACAAGTGATGTTGTGAATTTCAGAATGGTAATCAGGATTTTCTATCTTCCCAAAATTGAGAGGATGTTTGTAAAGCTCGATTATGAATTCCTGGTAAAGTTCTTCCATTTTCTCACTTAGTAAAAATCTTTCTTATCCTTTCGAGCGATTCTACAAGCCGATCGATCTCTTCTTTTTTGTTATAGATATAAAGGCTTGCTCTTGTTCCAGCTTCTAAACCAAATTTGGTGTAAAGAGGCATAGCACAATTATGACCACTTCGAACTGCGATATTATCTTCACTTAACATACCTGCGATATCGTGAGGATGAATACCTTTCATGGTGAAGGATGCTAAAGAAGTTCTTTTTTCTGGATTTTGTGGGCCTAATATTTTAAGTTCTGGAATTTCTGAAAGTCTTTTTATTAGATGAGCGGTAATGAGGCGTTTGTGTGAAACAACCTCTTGCATTCCGATTTTGTTTAGGTAGTCTATTGCAGCACCAAGACCCAAAACCGCTCCAACATCTGGTGTCCCGCTTTCAAACTTATACGGAAGATCGTTCCACTCGGTTTCTTTAACTGTTACTTTTCTGATCATGTCGCCACCATAGAGCATTGGGTCCATTTTTTCAAGAAGTTCGCTTTTGCCATAGACGATCCCTACTCCAAATGGTGCAAGCATTTTGTGACCGGAAAAGACAAGGAAATCGCAATCAAGCTTTCTTACATCGGTTGGAATTGAAGGGACACTTTGAGCACCATCGACAAAAGCTAATGCACCGGTTTCATGCGCCATTTTGCAGAGTTTTTTTGTATCATTTATTGTACCAAGCACATTTGATGCTGCTGAAAAAGCGAAAATTTTTGCACCCTTAAGTTTCTTCTCGCAGTCGTGCAGGTCCAGCTCACCATCATCAGTTATATCTACCACTTCAAGTTTAGCACCGGTTCTTTTGGCTAGTTGCTGCCAGGGCACAAAATTGCTGTGATGCTCCATTATTGTTATCGCTATTTTGTCTCCTTTTTTGATGAATTTTTCGCCCCACCCACGCATTACAAGATTGACGCCTTCAGTTGCATTTTTTGTGAATATTATTTCTGAAGATTCTGGGGCATTTATGAAACTCTGAACTTTTTTACGTACTTCAGCATATTCCAGTGTGGCTTGCTCTGCAAGTTTGTAAATGCCCCGTGAAACGCTTGAATTGCGTTTTCTATAAAAAGAATCAACTACATCCAGAACCTGATTTGGACGCTGGGTAGTTGCTGCCGAATCCAGATAGATTAGGTCTGGGTTTGATTCGAAGATTGGAAAATCTTTAATGATTTTACTCAGATCAAACATAGGCTTCACATTATGATAATAAGTCCCAAGGGTTCTTTAAAACCTCAATGAATTTTGCAACGGCCGCAACCATGCTAGGAGTACCACGAACAACAAGTGTGCCATCACTTTCAGTCATAAAGCTAAGTTGTGAGTCCCTATGTTCGACTGATGCATTAGGATCGAACGTTTGTACCGCAATACCTAAAGGCATGGACGGACTAGCAACCAAACCAACCGATCGGGCGTACTGCTTATTAGCTACAGAAACTGGGCCAACCCTGTGGCCGATCCTAAAGAGTGTTCTTGTATTGGAATTGAGTGGTAATGCCAGTTGAACTTTATCCACCTCATTCGATGAACGTATCAGGCTTAGTGATGGTTGAGCGATTTTTAGCCCGCAAGGTAGTCCGTGAACGGGATCGGTTAGATAATTACCATCTTCTGGAGGAAAATTCCTGACAATCTCTACATTTGATGCAACTACAACTATGTTTGATCCATTTCTTCCTAAGTGAAAGTCTTCATGTTCGCACACAAGAATGGCATCCTTCTCATTACGGAATTTTTGCGGAACCGGAAATACGTAAGTGAGATTCGATGTTCGATCTTCATAGTATATCATATCATCAAATTTTTCACCGGGTTCTTTATATGCAGTCCAGGTTCCAGTCCATGCAGGTAAAGCTGATAAGACAGGTGACAAATCCCCATTTTGAAGTATGGTGTCCCATAACTTATATGATGCAACAACTAATCCTGCATCAGTTGCTTTCATTATACCTTCATGAGCAGTAAGGCCGGAATTAGAGCGAAAAAATAAGTTAGCATGTCTGCATACTTGCACTCTTACTGTATCACATCCGTTCCTTGATGTAGCTACCAACAAAACACCTTATTGCACCTGAATATATTTAGCGTATCAATACCTTTGAAGTTCATGACTAACAATATGGACAACTTTGGTTTTTTAATTGATAGTCTGGAGGTATTGTCTCGCACCCCTTACAAAGGCTTTAAAGCACAATGATACATAAATAGTAACATGGGTAAAGATTACACTGAAATAGACAGTCAAATTCTTCAAGCAATAAATGCTTTTGATGGTGTTCCGAATTCAAATAATCTAGGCAAACACGGTGGAGGTACACTTCCGTACTCAAACAGCGTTATCCAAAGTCGTTTTGATTCCAATCCTTTATTAAAAGAGGCAACAGAAAAAAGAGGTTTGGAATGGATAGAAAAGGCTTCGGATGAGGAATTTGATAAAAAAATTACTTCTGGTGGTTTTTTAAATAGCTTATCAGAAGCTCAACAAGAAAAAGCATACAAAAGAGTAGACAGTCAAATTCTTCAAGCAATAGCTGCTTTTGATGGTGTTCCGAATTCAAATAATCTAGGCAAACACGGTGGAGTAGATTATAGCAATAATTTTATTCAACGCCGTTTTGATTCCAATTCGTCATTAAAAGATGCAGCAGAGCAAAAAGGTCTGAAATGGATAGAAAACGCTTCAGATGAGGAATTTGATAAAAAAAATTCTAGCGGTTTTTTAAATGGCTCATCAAAAACCCAAAAGCAAAAAGCATACGATAGAGTAGACAGTCAAATTCTTCAAGCAATAAATGCTTTTGATGGTGTTCCAAATGCTAATAATCTAAGCAAAGGTAAAGGTTCACTTAATTATTCACATCCGTTTATCCAAAGTCGTTTTGATTCCAATCCTTTATTAAAAGAGGCAACAGAAAAAAGAGGTTTGGAATGGATAGAAAAGGCTTCGGATGAGGCAATTTATGAAAAAATGACTTTCAGTGGTTTTTTAAATGGCTTATCAGAAACCCAAAAGCAAAAAGCATACGATAGAGTAGATCAAACCATTCTTCAAGCAATAAATGCTTTTGATGGTGTTCCAAATGCTAATAATCTAAGCAAAGGTAAAGGTTCACTTAATTATTCACATTCGATTATCCAAAGACGTATTGAAAAAAATCCAACTCTTTGGCTTGCTATTTGTCACAAACAAGGTTTAAGCACCGACCAGGCAGTTGAGCTGGCACTTGAGCGCAGTGCCGAGCAACCTCCGGCAGTAACACAAATTCTAAAGGAAAGATTAGTGCAACTTTATGCTTTTAGGGAAATGCTTGGGGTAGTTAGGGTGTTTAGTGATCTTTTTAATAATGCAACAAGAGTTTTGGAAGTTTCACTTTACCCAGAACCTCTGGCAAAGGCAATTGAAATGGAGGGTTTATCTCTTGAGAAATCTTTTGTTCCCCTTCAGGTTTTTCGTGCTGATGTTAATGCCAGGCTTGAAAACCATCGACCTGACCTTGTTGTCTTACAAGGTATTCACAGGCTTAACCAGGAAGCTTTCAACCAGCTTCTTGCAGAAGTACATAAAATGCTCCCGCCTTCGACAAATGTCCTTGCAACATATTCAGCAGGTTATGCTTCTGTTGAAGGTTTTGAAGCTGCTCTTTTTGCAAAGGGATTTGAAACTGTTGAATGTGGTCTTCTTGAAATACAACCTCCTGAAGATGATATTTTAGCTGCACTAGTTCCTCAAACCGATATTAGGCGGCTAAGGGCTAAACTTAGAGGTAAAAGTAATGTTCTGTATATGGTAACAACAGAAGGAATAGCTACAATTGTTCCTGAACTTATAAAAATAGAAAAAGATGAAGGAAAACCAAAAGTTGGGACAGAACATGGAGAGTTTGAAGTTCCAGGAACTGCAGTAAAAGAAATAAACGCCTTTTTTACACCTTCACTTACTACTTACCCAAAGGAACCTCTTCTTATTTCTGTTGTTGAATCGGGGAAAAAACTTGCAGTAATAGGGTATGATATGGATCCTGCAAAACCCAAAAAAGTTGAAGTTGGTATTTATCCTGCTGGAGTTGGAATGTATATGGATTTTCGTTTTGCAGCAAGAAAGATAGCTGCTAATGCTGCAGTGAGAGAAAGACTAGGTAACGATACAAAGGTTGAACTTAGAAAATTGAGAGAGGCAATCAGCGGATAGATGAGATAAACTTACTTTCCTTTCAAGTATTTAGCGTATCCATGTTCTTCAATTTCATGGGCAAGCGTTTCATCTCCTGAAAGTACGATCTTACCATCTGCAAGTATATGGACAAAATTTGGCTTTACGTGCTTTAGTATACGCGGATAATGGGTTATAATGAGGAATGAACGGGTACCATCGTTAAGTTCGCCTATTGCCTTTGAAATAAGTTTTATCCCATCAACATCGAGCCCAGAATCTACTTCATCTAGAACTGCAACTTTTGGCTTTAGCGCAACCATTTGGAGGATTTCGAGCCTTTTTTTCTCGCCGCCAGAAAAACCGACATTAAGTTCCCGGCTTACAAAACTTTTATCCATACCAAGTTTTTCTGCAGCTAAAACAAGTTCTTTGTGAGCCTCAACAAGCTTATCAAGATCGGCCTCAGCTTTACCCTTTGCTGCGATCACCTTTCTTATGAAATTGCTGACTTTTACCCCTTCAACTTCTTCGGGATTTTGGAATGCGAGGAAGAGACCGGCTTTGGCACGCTGGTCGGGCGGAATTCCTACAAGCTCGATACCATCAAGCAAAACGCTTCCGCTTACTTTTAACGAAGGATGGCCCATTAATGCTTCTGCCAAAGAGCTTTTACCTGCCCCATTTGGACCCATAACCGCATGAACTTCACCAGGCTTTATGGTTAGGCTTAGACCTTTGATTATCTCTTTATCTTCGATTGAAACCTTGAGATTTTTTATTTCGAACATTAGTTACACCAATAGAAGTCTAATTAGGCGCACCTAAATATTTAAATATATCCTCGACAGACAGTTTATATCGATTTTGGGATTTTTATGGCTAGTGATCAAGTTAACATCAGTTACGAAAAATATGACTTCAATGATAATATAAAATACAAGCACCTTACTGCAAAGGGTTTAGATGAACAAACAGTACGGACAATTTCACAGATAAAAAATGAACCACAATGGATGCTCGACATACGACTCAAAGCACTTAAGATTTTTCAGCAAAAGTCAATGCCTAATTGGGGCGCAGATCTTAGTTCGATTGATTTTAATGACATTCATTATTACGCTAGTGCTACCGATCAAAATGTCGATAACTGGGATATGGTACCAGATGACATAAAGAAAACTTTTGATAGAATAGGAATACCGGAAGCTGAACGAAAGTTCTTGAGCGGTGCAAGTGCACAATATGACAGCGAGGTCGTATACCATAACCTAAAGAAAGAGTGGGAAGATCAGGGAGTTATTTTCCTTGATATGGACTCTGGCCTTAAAGAATATCCAGAAATCGTAAGGCAGCATTTTGGCACTGTCATACCTACAACTGATAATAAATTCGCAGCACTTAATACGGCAGTTTGGTCTGGAGGAAGTTTTGTTTATATTCCAAAAGGGGTTGAAGTTAAAATTCCCCTTCAGGCTTATTTTAGGATAAATACCAAAAATGCAGGACAATTTGAGCGTACACTAATAATTGCAGAAGAGGGCGCTAGAGTGTCATATATAGAAGGTTGCTCTGCCCCAATTTATTCTTCAGGTTCACTACATTCTGCAGTAGTTGAAGTAATTGCAAAGAAGAATGCTTATGTAAGATATACTACCATTCAAAACTGGTCGAATAATGTTTACAACCTGGTCACTAAACGTGCTGTTGCTAATGAAAACAGTGTGGTGGAGTGGCTTGATGGTAATATTGGTTCGAGAATTACCATGAAATACCCCTCCATCATTCTTAAGGGTAAAGGTGCTAGGGGAGAGGTGCTTTCTGTTGCTTTTGCCGGAAAGGGCCAAAATCAGGATGCAGGTGCAAAGATAATTCATCAGGCACCAAATACCACTTCAAGAATTATTTCTAAAAGCATTTCACAAGGTGGTGGAAGAAGCTCCTATCGCGGCCTTCTGAAGGTGCTTAAGGGTGCAAAAAACTGCAAGGCTTTTGTACAATGCGACGCATATTTACTTGATAAAGAATCACGTTCAGATACCTATCCGGCAATACAGATTGATGATGATACAACCACAATAGGCCACGAGGCAAAAGTTGGAAAAATTGCTGATGATAAGCTTTTCTATTTGATGAGCAGAGGCATGAGCGAAAAAGATGCACTTGCAATGGTGGTTCTTGGTTTTATAGAATCTTTCACAAGGGAATTGCCCATGGAATATGCAGTTGAATTGAACAGGCTAATTGAAATTCAACTAGAAGGAGCGGTAGGGTAAAGGCGATCTAGATGAAAATTCAAGGCGAAAAAACGATTGAACTTACCAATACAACCTCACTTGAAATCGAGGATCAGAGCAGTGTAGTAATTTTAATAACTCCAAAAAGTGATAGCAAAGTTAGTGTTAAAATCGGAAAAAACTGCAGGGTTTCAAGTTTCATAATCCAGCAGGATACTTTTTCGCTTGAACAGATAAATAGTATAGGTGAAAACTCGCAGATCAATACATTTGCACTATGGCTAGGTAGTGGTACTGGTAAGATCCTCAACCATTTAGATGGAAAAAAATCACAGGCCTATGATGTGGAAATTTTTATTCAAAATAAGGAGAATAAAATTCACCTTGATTCTGTACTTAAACATGGAAATGATGACACTAAAGGAAACATATTGATCAAGGGAATCGTAAAAGATAATGCTTCAGTAAAAATAGACGGAATGATAAAAATAGAAAAAAATGGTGGCGGAGCGGAATCTTTCTTGAGTGAGCATGTAATGCTGCTTAACCCTGGCGCCCATGCAACTGCAAATCCAGAACTGGAAATTGAAAATAATGATGTCTCATCAAGGCACGCGGCATCGATTTCACAAATAGATGAGGAAAAAATATTCTACCTTATTTCAAGGGGAGTGAATCGCGAGCAGGCAAGAAACATGATTATATATGGTTTTTTGGAATCTGCAATAAACAAAATTGAAGATGAAAAAATACGAGAAAGTTTTATGGAAAAGATTCTCAACTCGGTTTAGATAGATTCTTTTCGTGACACTTGCTTAATTGCGAAGTCTTGCTAAAATTTATAGTGTCTCAAAAATGACGATTTGGAGAGCAGCACAACTTGAGAAATGCCGCACTAGTAATTGATCCCCAATTTAAATTTTTTTTAAATAACGGCAAATTTTAATATCTTAGCCGCGAATGACTTGCTAAATTAAAACTAATTTGTAACGAGGTCAATTACCATGAAACGAGAAGACGAATTTGGATTCGAGAAAGTCATTGAAGTCTATGACCAGAAAACTGGGATGCAGGGAGTCTGTGTCATCCACAACACCGCACGAGGTCCTGGAAAGGGCGGCATACGAATGGTTCCTGATGTTACTGTAGAAGAAGTAATGGCACTTGCAAGGGCAATGACCTGGAAAAATGCCATGGCTGATCTCCCATTTGGTGGGGCAAAAAGCGGCATAAAAGTGGATCCAAGAAAATTAACACCTGCACAAAAAGAAGTGCACATACGTGCTTTTGCAAGAAAAATAAGAGATCTGATTCCAGATCAGTATATCGCAGGGCCAGATATGAACACATCTGAGAAAGAGATGGCACAATTTGCTGATGAGCTTGGAACTCCAAAAGCATGTACGGGCAAACCATCAAGCGTTGGGGGGTTGCCTCATGAACTTGGATCTACCGGTTTTGGAGTTGCAATTGCAACAAAAGTTGCAACTGAACATATGGGTAAAGACCTTAATGGCATGAGTGTTGCGATCGAAGGCTTTGGAAACGTAGGAACTTTCACTATGAAATTCCTTACGCAATGGGGTGCAAAAGTAGTTGCAGTTTCAGATTCCAAAGGAACCATCTACAACAAGAATGGACTTGATTATGAAGAGCTCATGAAGATAAAGGTAGAAAAGGGCACAGTGACTGCTGCAAAGGGTGATAAGCTGGATGCGGCCAAACTTTTCGAACTACCAGTAGACATTTTAGTTCCAGGTGCAAGACCAGATGTAATAAACAAAGATAATGTTGGTCACATTAAAGCGAAAGTGGTAGCCGAAGCAGCAAACTTACCAGCAAAATATGAAATTGAGCAAGTGCTCATGAAAAAGGGCGTAGTGATACTGCCAGATTTTGTAGCTAATGCTGGCGGGGTAATATCAAGTTACTGCGAAACAATGGGCTGGAACGAAGAAACTATGTTCAAGGTAGTTGAGAACAAACTAAAGAACAATACCAAGATGATGCTTGAACGAGCGGAACACCATGAT
>JAHFFJ010000041.1 GCA_023248035.1 Microcaldota archaeon | reverse complement strand
CACGCCCCCTACTGGTCAAATTTTCAAACTGAAGAATAAGAACTCGGCCCTTTCATCCAACGGCTAAAGCCGTTTCTCTTAAGCCCTTAGCCGGAGGGTTTCCCGGGCCGGCTCAACTAAATAAAACTACTCGCCCCCCCCCCATCGAACGACCTTTCAGACTTCCCAGGCTAAAGCCTGCTAATCGACAGCAAGCTACGGGGTATTCACCCAGATGGGAATTAACCCAGACCATTGGCCTCAAGAACCAGTTGACCAATTGTAGCTACAAACTCCCTTGCATCACTCAAAACCTTCGACGCTTCTTGTGAGGTAATTTCACCTAAACCATACGAGGCCTTTATGCGCTCTGTTTTGGCATACTCCAAAGATTCAGAATATTTTTTACTAAGAGTCTTTGCTTTGTTTACATATCCTACATATTCTTTGTCGACTTTGTGCTCCTTTACATAAAATATTTCGAATGCTACAATTGCACATTCATGCGACCTTGCATCAAGTCCAATCAGCCAAAGGCTTGCCATGGTTGCATGGTACATCGCATAGTAAGAACAAGTTATGGTCCAATCAAAAAATTTGTTATCATTCATGAGTTTTGCAGCAAATAAGTTTTGGTTTGCCTTTTCTAAATGTTCTTCTGCATACTGAGTACTTTGAGGAACTTTCAAAAGCCGTTTTGGTATATTTGAAACCCCATCAAAACATCTGTCAAGTAGACTTATATGGGTTCACCTTGATCTAAAACTTCTCTCCAAAAATTCTCTTCACCGTATAATGTAATGTGATCTAACCAAATCGTAGTGTAAACAGGTTCCTTGTTCCATTTCATCTTAAATTCTTCTATACTAACTAGGTGCATTGAAAATTTTTTACCAGTTAGTGCACCCATTTTTTGCCTTACGATAGTTTCGACATATTTTTCAAACTTCCGATCCTTATTTTTAACTACGATTAGGATATCTAGATCACTTTCTATTTTAGCTTCTTCTCTTGCTGTCGAACCAAATAAGATAACAAACTTTATATCAGCCAAACTGTCACCCACTAGCTTTTTCATAGATTCATTAGAAAAAAGTTGATTTACAAGAATTTGAAGCCAAACCTGCAGTTTTGGATTTTTGTGGTAAAAGTTTTGTCTTCGATCCATTTCTAAGAGGGCGAAAAGCTTTAGGATTAGCTCATTTTTTCTATTGATTGCATATTCCTTTATTTTACCTTTTGTTTTAGATTTTAACCCCCCCACTTTTTCGAGTTCTTTTAAATAAAATTGCACACGTTCATACGAGAGTTCGCAATCTTTTTCAATTTCTCTTATGTATTTTGGCTTAGATGGATTAAGAAAAAATGGTTGGAGTACTAATTTTGCATTGTCTATTGAAACCATAGTGGATATTATTTTTAATAAGTTTTTAAAGCTATTGGAAAATCGATCATATGATTGAAATTTCAATCATTAATAGAGATATCAGAACTAAACACTAAGTGGTTGCATTCAGTTTATCTGGAGGTTATTTCAAAATAGAATGATAATGCAGGGGAAGGGATTCGAACCCTCGAAGGCACTAAGCCCAGATAAAGCTGCAAAGCGACTTTGCCTGTTAAGCCATTGGACTTTTCAACCTTTTAGGAAAAGGTTGAACCAAAACTGATTTGCTAATTTTTGTTTTATTTCGTTTGCTCGCACGAAATGTTCGCAAAAATGTTTTCCACTGGTCAGTAATTTTCCGATAAGGAAAATTCAACTGGCCAAAACCAAAAATCCGAATGGATTTTCAACAAACCAGTTTTTGGTCCTTTTTCCTAAAAAGGACACCTGAATCCAACACGTTTGACCGTTGCGATTTTTGTTTAAAAAACTTCGCTACCCCTGCATAAAAAGAACCAATGGTTCTTTTTGAATCTCCTTTTTATTTGAACTCCTTTTATTTGAACTGAAAGGAAACTACGTTTCCTTTCGAACCTTCCTTTTGAAAGAAACCAAGGTTTCTTTCTAACTTCCTTTTTATTTTAAAGAAAGGTAGTTTCAAAGAATTTATATTGTAACTATTCTTCATGTATCCCTTCATTTTTTGCAAACTCAATTGGCTGTCTGGTATAAACCCGAGAACCGTTTGGAACATTTTTGTTGACAGCCACACCAGAATGTATCCAGCAATTTGAGCCAATCAACTTTCCGGGCATGGTACAGGAAAGCACTCCGAATTTCGTATTATCACCAACAAAAATCCCAAGCTTTTTCCGGCCGGTATTTACCCAACCCTTTTCAGTAAGAACGTTTATGTGCCCTTCATCAAAGCGGTAGTTTGCTATTTGGGTACCTGAACCGAAATTGACATTCTCACCAATTACACTATCTCCTATATAGGCGAGGTGCTTCGCCATAACCCCATCAAGAAGAATGCTGTTTTTTATTGTAGTTCCACTTCCAATAGAGCATTTTCTCCCGATCGAATTGAAGCCTCGAAGATAAGCGTTAGGACCAACCACACTATCCGCACCGATGTAAGATGAACCTTCAACATAGCTATGAATAATTTTTGCACCAGGCTCCATAATCACTTTACCATCTATAGTAGAATTCTCGATATGCCCAGTAGAAGCATCCATTTTTGATAGCAAAAATTCATTTGCATCGAAAAGATCCCATGGATAAGCAATATCCTTCCAGTATCCTTCTACAACCACCCCAGTTGCACCTACAAAAAGGTCGGTGAGTTCATATTCTCCACGTTCTGATTTGCCTAGGGAGTGGAGTTCTTCGAATATTGTTGGCTCCATGCAATAGATAGAAAGATTGGCCAGATCACCCTTTGGACTTTTTGCTTTTTCTTCAAAAAGGCTGACCTTTTTACCAGATAACTGGGCAACACCATATTGGTGGGGATTTTCCACTTTCTTTAAGGCAAGAGTAATGGTACCTGAATGGGCACGGATTACTTCGCTTATCATTGCAGCTTCTAGTATAATATCTCCTGCAAGAACGACAAATTTATCAGATATTTGCCCTCGTACTGAGAGTAGTGCTGCACCGGTGCCATTGCCTTCGTTTTGTTCTACAAAAATTAATTTCATTCCAAGGGAATTTTTTGAGAAATAGTCGATTATCTTTTCTTTCATATAACGAACTACGATAATTGCTTCAGTTATTCCGGCTTTTTTTACCTCGAGAAGCAGGTGATGAAGTATAGGTTTTCCTGCAACATAGAGCATGGCCTTTGGACGGCATTCTGTAAGAGGACGCAAACGAACGCCTTCTCCCGCGGCAAGTATTACTGCTTTCATAAATGAATTTTAGCTTTATGTGTTTAAACGCTTTTCGATTTATTACATAATGTTTTATAAATTATAACATATATAGTTATACACATGCTTATCGCAAAAAGATTGGTGCATGGAACTGATAGAAAACCAGAAAGAAAATTGAGGCTGTTTTTTAACTCAAATCAAGAAAAAGAGCTTAAAAAAGTTGAATAGCTAATAGAGCAACATTTTTTAACAGAAGTACTATTCAAATTAATATGATTGATAAAAAAAAGATAGATAACATATTATCTGATTATAAGGATTTCAAAATAGCAACTATTTGCTCTCATTCTTCATTGCAAATTTTCAAGGGTGCACGTGAGGAAGGGATAAAAACTATAGGTATTGTTCAGAAGGACAACAAGAAACTTTACGAATCTTTTCCGTTTGGACGGCCAGACGAGTTTATAGTGGTAGATAGCTACAAGGATATCCCAATAGAAAAACTAGTGGATGAGCAGGCAATACTAATCCCCCATGGTTCTTTTGTGGAGTATGTTGGTGAGGAGTTCGACGATTTTGCAATTCCAATTTACGGTAATCGAGCGAGTATAGCATATGAACGAAGCCGGGAAAAAATGTTCGAATGGATAAAAAAGGCCGGCATAAAAACTCCGCGGATATTTAAACCACATGAAATAGAGGGACCAGTGATGGTCAAATTCCCTGGAGCGAAGGGTGGACGTGGCTATATGGTGGTGCGTTCAGAAAAAGAATTCAAGGAAAAAATCAAAGATCGCGAATGCATGATACAGGAATTCCTAATAGGTGTAAGGGCATACCCACATTATTTTTTTAGTCCATTTAATTCTAGCGGGTATAAAACTGCGCAAGGTTCGCTCGAGTTGTTGGGGGTAGATAGAAGAGTGGAAAGCAGTGCTGATGAGATAGCGCGGGCAGTATCAATAGGTATGTCACCTACAATGGCATTCACAGTAATAGGAAACGAACCATTAGTACTTCGTGAATCCCTTCTCCCTGAATACATGGAAATCGGAAGAAAAATTAGCGAGGTTTCATTCAAATTATTTGGAGGCCTTAAAGGGCCATTTTGTGTTGAAACCATAATAACCGAAGATCTTGAGATATATGCATTTGAAATAAGTGCAAGAATAGTAGCGGGGACAAATGTTTATCCTGAAGGCTCACCTTATTCTGTCTATTCCTACAAGGAACCTATGAGTGCAGGAAGAAGAATAGCAACTGAGTTGAAAATTGCAGCTAAATTAGACCAGCTTGGTAAGGTAGTCTATTAAGGTGAAAATTTGAAGCCCAGCCACATTGCTATTATTCCTGATGGAAATCGGCGTTGGGCAGAAAGAAAAGGCATCAGCAGGCAGGAAGGCTATTCAATAGGCATCCGAAAAATAGGAGACGTACTAAAATGGTGCAAGGAATATGATATTAGAATGCTTACCATGTGGGGGTTTTCCACAGATAATTTCAAGAGAGACAAGAACGAAATAGGCGGACTTTTTGAACTCTTTAAGAAAAATTTGCAGGATGCGATAGGAAGTGATGATCGAAACAAGAAGGATCTTCGAGTACGTTTCTTTGGTAGAATAAATCTTTTCCCCTATGAGATTCAGAAAATGATAAAAAAAGCCGAAGAGATAAGTTCTAGTGGTAAGAGACCTTACCAGCTTAATCTTCTTCTATCATATGGGGGGAGAGAAGAAATAGTGGATGCGTTTAATCAAATCCTTAAAGAAGGGAAAACCGAAGTTGATGAGCAGGACATAAGTGATCATGTTTACACAAAAGGGCTTCCTGACCCTGATCTGATAATCCGAACTTCTGGTGAGCAAAGATTATCAGGACTTATGCCATGGCAAAGCTGTTATAGTGAATTCTATTTCTGTAAAAAGCTCTGGCCGGATTTTTCTAAAAAAGATTTCCATAGTGCGATTAAAGAATACGAAAAAAGAAAGAGAAGATATGGTAAATAGGTTTTACTAGATTCTATTTTTTCTCATGAAACATTGAGATGTACATACTAAAGAGAACATGGTATAGCATGTAGAATAGCATTATAGGAATTAGAAGGACGAGCCTAGTTTCAGGATTTTTTTCCACTGCCATAAAAACGATGAAAAAGAACATGATGAATGCTGCAAGGAAATAAAATTTTCTTATACTTTCAAACATTATTTTCTGTTGGATAGATAAGATTTATAATGTTTTGATAAAAGTAACTAATTCATGGTGATGGGATTGGACCCTCAAATCTTACCAAGCTAAGAAAAATAAATAGTATTTTAGAATCTTGCCCCTGATTTTATTTTAATAAGCCGCAGTAGCTCAGTTGGCAGAGCACACCCGATTCTTTTAGATTTTTTTAAACTAAATGGATCTGTGAAGCTGAAGTATTCCAACTGGAAACCCAGTTTTTTGACAAACTTTTTTGCTAAAAAAGTTTGGAGACGGTGGGGTCGCTTGTTCAAATCAGGCCTGCGGCATTTTTTTAAATCTGCTTAGAATTTGATACTTCAAAATTAACACCCACCAATTCTTGCAATTTGCAAGTAGGGCACTCCCATCCAAAAATGTGGAACGCTAAGCATAAACTGGGTCACTGCTTCGCTCCCGGAACATATGTCTCCGTTGAAAACCCTAAGATGCATAGGAAACTTATCATACGGAATGTAAAATTCTCTGGATCTATTAAAAAGCTCACTAAGTGGCATGGCAACTAGACCTGCACCGGATAGATAATGAGGAACTAATTTCCAGATATCGGTTATAGCTTCAATATATGCTTTGGCTGGTGCTCCAGATCGATTTTCACCGCCCATTCCGGTCTGCCATCCCTATAGCCTCTTGTAAGATCTTCCTGATAAAGACGATCATAATACCTTAAAAGTCGTGGACCGGACATGATCCGAGTTCTCCTAAATTCGAGTGAAGAATTTATCTTACGTTCTAGAGCTGCAAGGTCCCTAGATATAGATTTAGGCATAAACATATTGTGGTAGGGAAGGAATAAAAGTATTACTTTGAGATGCTTTCCAATATCCTCAGCAGCCTTTCATATTTAGTAAAGCCTGATCCCTCATTTATGTGTCCTGCCCTATGCTCAACTATGAACTCGCCCTCAAGCATTTTCGCCATACGCTCTCCTTCTGCAAGTTCTATGAATGGATCATTATCAGAATTAATTACAACAAATTTTTTGGCGCCTTTCTTTATTTTCTCCCAATCAAATTCTTTGTAAACAAAATTTTGAAGTTCTGGAATTTGAAGATCGGTTGCAAACCCGGCAACAAGTATTGCAGTGCCTATTTTTTCATTTTCAAAACGTTCTAGTAAGCGCAAAATTGTCGGGCAACCGAGGGAATGACCAACCAATACCCAATCATCGTCAAACTCTTTTACATGATTACGGATTTCAATAAGCCAATCCTCCAGCCAAGGCGTCGCTGGGTTTGGAAAACTAGGTGCGATAACTTCAAAACCTAAAGATCGTAACTGATCGGATAGCCAGCCGCTCCAGCAGCTTCGCGAATCGCCACCCCAACAATGAAGAAGGAAAACTTTCATTTGAAACCCCTCCGCTTTTAGGAAAAGCGGAACCAAAACTTATTGTGATCGTTTTCTATCCGTCAACCTGTTTTCCTTCGATCT
Source organism: Microcaldota archaeon (assembly GCA_023248035.1). Lineage (GTDB taxonomy): Archaea > Micrarchaeota > Micrarchaeia > Anstonellales > Bilamarchaeaceae > Bilamarchaeum. The sequence continues at coordinate 4,037 of JAHFFJ010000041.1, read as the reverse complement.
CATTTGAAACCACAATCAAAGTAATTTTAATTTTCCAAAAACTTTATCCAGTTCATTTTCTTTCCATGGACCAGCTGCAAAACAAGTGATGGTACCCGGATCTACCTGAGTGTGACCGGCATCACGTATCAATTCGCACGGAATCCCAGCACGTTTGCCCGATTCATAAAATTCAAGCAGTTCACTTTCACTGCCTACTTTAAGTACTACTTTCATCTGACCTTCCATTTCCCATGCCCGGGTAATTTCTGGATTTGATTTTTGGACTTTTTTATACGCCCCAAGGGAAGAATGACTTGCCTGTGCGGCCAGTTTGCCTTTACCCATTTTAAGATCAGCACGAATTACGATTGTCTGTTTGTACACAAAAAGAATAGAATAGGAAAAGATTAATGGCTTTGGTTAAAGCCCCCTTCTCCTGAGATTACTATCAAGTGCATCCGAACCATGTTGTGGCCTTGTTACAAGAGGCTCTGATTCGAATGGCCAACTAGTATGATCTGTGTTTTTTGTAGTGTTTTCAGGTTGAAGTTGGATAATTCCCTTTACCAGCTTAACAAGAGATTCAGCAGTCTCTACAATATGTATTGGATCACCAGTTGAAGTGAATGGATTTTCAGTTAAAAGATAGATATTGCTTATTCTACTGGAAACTCCATTAGGTAAACTTACATTAGTACGAAAAACTAACTGGAATTGTTGGGCACTCACAAAACTATCTAGAGCCGAGTTACTGGTTGTATGCCCAGTTTCAAAAGCCAATCTTGCAACTACCGCTTCGGGAGGAGAGAGTAATCCAACAATGGCATTGTATTCACTAAGTTTATCCATAGTTTGTGAAAATCGATTTTGTGCTTCATTTATTGCAGTTTTATGAGGGCGATGAATTTCTGAAAGCCTTCTATAAACGACTCGATCACTATTACCTTTATCCAAGAGTCCCTCAGCCATTGGTGGGAGACCTGAAAGTAATACTCTAGGATCACGTATAAAATTTAGCTTGTGTAATGCAACAGTTTGATTTGCCATTATGTTCACCAATGTAAGGATATGTATGACGAAAATTTATAAATGTCTGTCACAAAACACCTTCATGCTCCTCGAAAACGAAATTATTTTTAGATATCTCGTATCTGTTATTATTGGGCTTTTTATAGGTTTTTCGAGAAAGCATAAACCAGCAGGTGTCCGTACTTTTGCACTCATATCTTTAGGTTGTACAATTTTTACGGTCATTTCCATAAACAATTTTCCCGGTTCTGATCCAACAAGGATAATCGCCCAGGTGGTAAGCGGAATCGGATTCCTTGGATTGGGAGTGATATGGAAAAACGAGCTAAACAAGCCATATGGACTTACTACTGCAGCAGCGATATGGGCAACTGCATCGGTAGGGATACTCATAGGCATGGGGATGTGGCTGGAAGTCGTAGCAGGTAGCGCGTTGATATTAGTAATTTTGTACGCAAAAAAACCAATTGAAAAGTTAGAGTTGCCAAAATTGAAAAAAATAAATGTTAAATAAAATTATATTTTCCAATATTTCTTGTTTTTTATAAAATTCTTCTGTGCCTCTGCAAGATCAAGATAAAACGACTGTTCATCTTTATGGAGATGTTTTAGCACCCGATCAGCAGTAGAAGGGCCAATACCATAAGTTGAAAGCGCAATAAGTGCAGGTTTTCCATAAGCACGAATTAATCCAGCTGCGAATTCTTGGTCTTTTTTTGGCTGATTATCTTTACCTAATAGCGTAAGTGCCTTCTGACCGCATTTGTGGCAAGATATAATTTCAGGAGCACCGGCAAGATGTATGAAACGGGTGGCCTTACAGTTAAGGCATACAAGGCTCAATGTCTTTGAAAGTGCATTTTCCTTTAATCCTGCAACTATCCGCTCCCTAGGCTGGAATGCACCGATTGAATCTGCACCAGAAACCCGTTCAAGACCAATTGATGCAAAGAAGCTTGGTTTTTTACGAATATCCAGAATTACTTTCCCGCGCCTTTGAGAAAGAACCTTTTCAGTTCCCTCAACATCGAAATAACGGAAGAATATAGAACGAAGAGTTTCTTCGTAAACAACAGAATTGCGCATGGCAGAAATGAAACGACTGGAAATGGTCGCATCAGGAGAAAGAAGCCCGAACATACGCCCGACATTAAGGAACTTGAATTTTATGAGGGAAGAATTCTCAAGCGATTCTTCAAGTGCGCCTTTCACATTTCGTATATCTGAAAATGCACGTGTAATATGCTCAGTTTTTACCGGATAGGGAAGTTTAAGCATAACTCGGTAAGGATCGGAAACCGCAATAACATTTTCACCAATTATTTTAGAGAGATTTTTGGACAAGAGTCTGGCTATACCATTATTTATTTTTGTCCCAAAACATCCGTGCAGAACAACAATATCACCAACTATCTCGAGTATCAGGTTCTTGTCATCAGGTAGTGGTTTGTCTTCTTTTATTGCACGCATCTTCCCAACATCCTGCGCAACAGTAAAAGAGACCGGAATGTCTTCACCAGTCCAGGAAGGAACCATTATTTCGCTTCCAGCTGCAGCTTCTGCAAGAACTTCGGTTTCTGTGATATCAACCACTCGCCAGGCACTTCCGTGTGAGAGGAAGCTAGATCCGTTTTCCAGATTTACTACAAATTCTTCATCAAGACTGGAGATGATACGATTTGAGGAGACATCTTTTATAAGGAAGCGCTTGGTTTTGGGGATAGTACTTAGGAAGGAGTAATAGTATTCACGTGCCCGGCTTTGAGTGCCTACAAAAACCGATTCACCATCCTCATCATAATAGAGAATGCTTTCGCTATAAAGCTGAAGCGCAACCATTCTGAGTTTTTCATAATCTATCCCATAAGCATAGGAACGCGAAAGGATGGAGTGGATTTTGGAGAGTTCCATTCTTCCAAAATCTATACAAAGTCCGACAACCTGATGAGCGATAACATCAAGTGCACCGCGCTCAGCACGTTTGTCTTCCATCCAGCCATTACGAGCAAGCACAGAAATTACTTCACTTTCCAAATAATCGTCAAAATCGGAGGGAAATAGTATTCCTTTAGGGGTTTTCCCAAGGCTATGACCGGAACGGCCAACCCTTTGGATGAGCCTAAAGACCTGATGGGGGGAGCCATTTTGGATAACTAGGGAAACCTCGCCAACATCAATCCCCAGTTCAAGTGAAGAAGTACACAATATGGAATTTAGCTTTCCGCTCTTAAAATCATCTTCGGTAGAAAGTCGTACTTCTTTTGCAAGGGAACCATGATGGATATCGATAGGGGCACCAACTTTTTTTAGTGAGGCTCCAAGTTCTTCAGCAGTACTTCTAGTATTTACAAAAATAAGCGAACGATTTTTTTCTGAAAGATCTTTTATGTTTTTAATTTTCTCTTCATTAGTTTTGGTATCAAGAACAGTAATGTCCATCTCTCTCTTTTTGCCACTTTCACAGACACTAAAAGGCCGCTCACCAAAAAGCAATTTGGCAGCTTCACTTTCATTTGCAACTGTTGCACTTATCCCTATTCGCTGGAAATTTGCAATCTCATTAAGTCTCTCAAGTCCGAGGGAAAGTTGTGCTCCCCTTTTGTTGTCGAGAATGTCGTGTATTTCATCAACTATGACAAACTGGACAGTGAGAAGATGGTTGCGCATTATTTTTCCAAGTAGAAGTGCCTGGAGGGATTCTACTGTGGTCAGAAGTATTTGAGGTGGCTTGCTCCGATGCTTGGCGCGTTCATGTTGTGTGGTGTCACCACTACGAATATCATGGGTTATTTCGAGGCGTTCACACCACCAATCAAACCTTTCCTTAAGATCACGGGAAAGTGCACGAAGCGGGGTGATATAGAGTGCCCGGATTCCAATGCCTGGGGGAATGGAACTGATTTTTTAAAGTACTGGCAAAAGTGCGCTTTCAGTTTTTCCTGAACCTGTCGGGGCGAGTATGAGTACATTTTCACCAGCTAGTACTTTGGGCATTGCTAGCTTTTGGATGGGAGTAAGGTCACCGA
>JAHFFJ010000040.1 GCA_023248035.1 Microcaldota archaeon | reverse complement strand
ATTTGCCCTTATTTCTTTGGCAAGTGAAGCTAATTTTTCATGCATATAACAATAACAACCGGAAAAAATATAGAAGGGCATATAAATTTCCGATAATTGTTCTTACAATTAGATTAGGATGATTTCATGGTTTTAGACAGAGCAATAGGAAAGGACTTTGACAAGGTAAGCGAAGTTTACGAAAACGTAAGACCAGACTATCCAATTGACCTTATAGAAAAAATAATTGAATTTTCTAATCTACCAAAACATGGGAAAATATTAGAGATTGGTGCCGGTTCAGGAAAAGCAACGCTTCCATTTGCAAAATATGATATAACAGCTATTGAGCCGAGTGAAAACCTAATTAAAATAGCAAAGGATAAGACAGCCGAATTTTCAAATGTAAAATACCTAAAAAGCACTTTTGAAGATATAAGCATTCCAGAAAATCATTTTGACTTGTTGATTTCTGGAACAGCATTTCATTGGGTTGATCCAAGAGTAGGGTATGAGAAAGCGGGTAAAGTACTCAAACAAAATGGTTCACTTGCGTTATTCTGGAATAAACATAATTATGAAAAAATTGATTTCATCGATGGTATCTTGAGCTTTTATAACAAGTATAGTGATGGGCATTATACATCCAATGACTCTGTAGATGAGGCAATCCGCAAAATTGAAGAAACAGATATCTTTGAGCCACTGCAACAATTCATCTATCAAAGAAACTTAACATACAGTAAAGAGAATTATGTAAAACTTGTAGGTACTTTTGGTTGGGTAATATCATCACCTAGAAAAGAGGAAATGTTGGGCGAGCTTAGGGAACTATTAAAAGAGGTAAGCAGTCCACTACAAATTCCTTATGCAACAGTGCTTTTAATCACAAGAAAAAAGTGATTAGAACCAGAGGATGAAATATTTTAAACCCAGCTTCTATAGTAACCCATGATACTTTCTGATAAGGATATTGAAAAAATGCTCAAAAAAGGCACGATAAAGATCGTTCCTTTAGATAAGGGCCAGATAGGTCCTGCAAGTGTGGATCTTACATTAAGTGATGAATGGTATTTTTTCAACAAGCAGAAGATTGTCGACCTTTCAAAAACCGGCTTTGAAAAATGCTTTAACAAAAAGAACGCTAAAAACATCACCCTTCGCCCTGGTGAAATGTGCTTAGGGAAGACTGTGGAAAAAATAACACTCCCAAATTATATTATGGGAAAACTCGAGGGAAGAAGCAGGTTTGCAAGGATGGGACTTATAATACACACCACAAGTGCTCTGGTGCAACCTGGAAGTAATAACCGCCAGGTTCTTGAGATAGTCAATCTGGCACCCTTTCCAATAAAACTTCATGCTGGAATGCGGGTATCACAAGTACTTTTTGAGCGGCTTTTGAGCCCAACAGGTAAGCCATATGCAAAGTTTGGAAAAATAGCCAGAATACAATAGTTATATTTAAGCGCTGGCTAATTTATTTATGGAACTAAAAATCGTAGCAGCAACCATACTCATAGTGGCAGCTATGTTGGTGGTTTCTTTTGTTTTATATAAACCAAGACTGGATAATTCAAAAGTAATTTTCATAGAGGAGAAATTGGAGAAGAATACCCAATTTCAGCTCAAAGATGGTGAGGAATATCATTACAATTACATGATAGATAATGGGAGTGCAGGAATAACCTACGTCATACTTCCTGGAGAGAACTGCACCAGGATACATGTACTTGAAAATAAGAACTTATCCGAAGTTTGCGTAAACGAATGGGGAGTGGATGGGAGTGGTTCGAATTCCAGTTTTGAAAATCCGGCCATATTTCTCTTTAAGCCATGGATGCTTGCACTCAAAGAAGGATGGAAATGGAATAATAGCATGATGATTTCATTTGATGGGGTAATGAAAAAAATATCCGAAACCAGCTATCGTGTGATAAGAATAGAAAATTATCAGAATCGCAGTAGCTTCCTAGTTGAGATAAAGTCAGATGGATATACTGAATATGAATGGATAGATGTAGAAAAAAGAATAATATTAGGCTCTAAAGGAGAAACTTATGAAATAAAGTTAACTGATTCCGCTTTAATTAGCGCTGACAACACTTAGAGGAAGGATGTTCTTTTCCAGCTCAATTTCTGCGATGTCGAGGAAGGACATGTTCTCATTCGACACTTTGATAAGTGGAGGAGCTCCCATAGAAAGCTGAAGTGCTCTTGCACCTATAAGGCGTGCAACCTCATATTTTGTAAGTTCCATGTTTTAGCCTCATTTCAAAACTAAGTCTAAAGTAGATAATAAGAATATATTAATCACTACAAAACAATATAAACATTGCCTTTTTTGCCAAGAGTGAGGGCAGTTTCACTTGAGAACACGAATGTTTTAGCAGTTCCACCGATTACTTTTATACGCATGCCCGGTTTTACTGTGACCCCCCGCTCATCGAAAAGATAAACTACCCCTTCATTTCCGATTTCGTCATTGACAAGAACACGGGTGTAGGTTCCCTTTTGTTTCTTGGTTTTTTGGTATTCACTATTGGCAGAACCTTTTACAGTAAGTATATCGGTATTGATATTACGCATGCCATCTTTGATCTTTGTGATGTTTGTGATTTTTTGCTCCTTGAAACGTTTTTTCGCCATCCGGAAGGCAAGGCCAATTTCACGCCTTGCATCATCGATCATACGATTCATTTCCTGCTTCATTATGTCTTCATCGCCACCTGAAAGCATCATGGTTTCATAGGCTTTTTTGAAGAATGTATCTGGAAGATTCTCAATTTCCTCCCGCTCTTTTATTTCTTCTATTTCTTGGGTTTCCATTATAGCTATTTCAGAAGAGATTTTGTCTGGTTCTGCAGGTTTACCAACAACATCAAGTTCGTGAATAACTTCGGTTTCTTTTATCGTTTCTGTTGGTACTATTTGAGTAGTTGGGGTAATTGTTTGGTTTGGTTGAATAGCACCACTACCAATCCTATCAAGGTCAGACATGACTTCGAGGTAGCTGGTCAAAAATTCCTGCATCACTTTCCTGCCGCTTTCTTCCTGTTTTTTCTTGCTGCCAAACTGGTGTTGATGAGCCTTAAGGTATATTTTCTCTATTGTCGGCATCATCTTGCTTTTGGCCATCTCAGCTTTTTCCTTTCCAAGGCGCTTTTCGAAGATTTGAGTGATTGGCCGGAGCATCTTTTCCTTAGCATCAGTAGATTCTTCCTTTTGTTCGGGTTTAGCTGAGGAGAAAATAGTTGCAAAAGACATGATTTCTGGTTCGGTCTGCCTCTTTTTCTCTAGGTAAAATTGTGCAATTTCACGTACGGTTGGATCTTTATCGTAACTTAGTTCAACAAGTGCAAAAACCGCAGCAGGATCGTCAAGTTCGCCAAGAGATTTTGCGGCGTGTTTCCTGACCTGGGGGTTCTCATCGAAGGTAAGAGAAACGAGTTTGTTTATATTAGCTGCTGCATGCTCCATTGTAATACCCGACTTGTATTTCAGTTAAGCTATTTAAGGATTTCTTGCAGCTTGAAAATAACGGGTGGGTTTTTTGAGTAAATGTTGATAACAGTCTGAAACTGTGGCCATAACTGTAGAGTAATGCATGCTGAATTCAAAATGGGGAGGAAACGGGGGCAATGACGTGACCGGTTCGGCATTTGCTGTGGCAATGAAAAGCGGCGAATCGCAAATGTTTGGCAACCACCCAAACATGTTCTGATCATCTTGTATTGATTGAATCTCTTTTAGTTCAGATTCGGTTGCTGGGAGGAAAGATGCAACAGATTGGAAATTTATTGGCAATGTGCTATGGTCTAGCGATCCCCCAAACCGATATTCAATAAAATTCAGCGTCCGGAGAAGTTTCGAAGTATAAACATCTAGCCCACTTTCAGCTTCAAGAAGGCGGATAGTTACATCCCGAACATTCAGAACGCTTGAAACTGCCCCCACAAGGAGAAGAAGATCGACATCATAAACAGCAGCCCGGGAGTTACTAGCATACTCGGTTAAAATTATGTGAGCCTCGACTTCATGGCAAGTTTTAGGTTCGGCCCATGTAAGGTAGCGATGGCGGGAAGGATGAACATCAGAATAGAAACTTTGGCGGAATTTTTCCCTCCGATCTTCCAATGCTTTTCTCTCAAAATAGTTGAAAAATGGTGCAAAGACACGCCGAATAAATGGTCGATCAGCTAAGGAACTTGGTATTCCTGAGGAACTAGGATGTGCAGAGCTATGGTGTGCCTGAAGAACCATTATAGATTATAATTTGCAACATTTAAAAAGAAGATGGGAAGATTTTGAAGGCGCGGGTCATTTTATCTTCTCAATAGCAGCTAAACAGGCATCTATATCTGCCATCTTGAAATTCCCCATGTGTGCAATTCTTAGGCCATTTTCCATAAAATCGCCCCTTGCACCAACAATCTTTATACCATACTCAGTTGCGAGTTTTGCCTTGATTGCTTTTGCCTGCTCTGGGCTCTTGCACACAAAACCAGTAACTGTATTTGATTCAAAACCTTTCTCTGCAATCATACCAAAGCCCATCTCCACAAGGCGCTTTCTTACGTGAATTGCTGCTTCATGATGACGTTTTACTGCAGCCTGGAGACCACTATTTTCCTTAACACTTCCAGCATCGAGCACATCAAAAGCTTTTTGCAGTGCCCAAAAAAGCGAAATTGCAGGGGTATTGGGGGTTTGTTTGTCTTTTTCAAATCTTTTTTTATGTTTCCTTAGATCGCAATAATAGCTCGGTATGTTTGTTCTTTTACTAAATCGCTCCACTGCTTCTTTACTAAGACCAATAAGTACCATGCCCGGAGGAGCACCGATTCCTTTCTGGCTTCCGGTCACAAAACCATCAATGTGAAATTCTTTCATGTTCATTTCTGTACCCGGCCAGGCAGAGATGCCATCGATTATAGTAAGCATGCCCTTTGATTTTGCATATTTGCAGATTTCTTTTACATGATTGCAAACACCATAACCGGTTTCATTATAGACCATGGCAAGTACCTGCGCATTGCTGGAATCGATCTTTTCTTTTGCACGCTCTAAACTCCACCCTTTCCCGCCTTCAAGAGTGTGACTATGTGAGGTAGCATACACATTAACTGTCTCAACAAGTTTCTGACCAAATTCACCATTTGGAAAACATACTACCCGATCGTTCTTTTCGCAGAGATTGAGGATTAATGTTTCTAAGCCTAGTGCACCTGAACCGGTTAGTACATAAGCTTCTTCTGCACCAAAATAACCCCTAAGCCTAGAGATAAGATCCCCATAAAGAGCGGAAAATTCCGGACTCCTATGAGTTATCATTTCTTTGGTTTGTGCTTTTGAAATTTCATCCAAAACCGGCACTGGTCCAGGGGAAAGTAATATAGTCATGTTTTCACCAATATAGATTGAAAAGTCAAACATAAAAAGCAGGTGTAAGTATGGGTGGGGAAAAATTAGCTCAAAAGAATAATGTTAATGCAGGTGATAACCTCGCGAATAAACCTGAAGTAATTATTTACACCTCTCCAAACTGTAAATATTGTGGTTTGGCAAAAGCTTACTTTAATGAATCAAAAATAGCTTTTGAGGAAATAGATATTAGTAGCGATCGGAAAAAAGCGCAGGAAATGCTCGCTAAAAATGGTGGGAAAAATTCTACTCCAACATTAGAGATAAATGGCCGGATAGTTATGGGTTTTCAACGAGAGCTTATAGATGAGGCATTAAGTAGGCCAAAACCAAGAAAGCGAGAGGATATTATCAATAATATGTTTTTCGATTTGCTTGAATTATAATCTAGTCTCGGAAAGTATTTTGAGTGCCTTAGATGGGGATTTTCCAGTTAAAAGCTTGCTTCCTGCCTCACCTAAGTGCTGTTCTAAAACGGGAGAAAGATCAGTCCAATTACAATAACAATTCCAGAGAGGATTTCGTCCAATTAACTCCCTAAGTTGTTTGACCACCATGACATTTTTAACATAAAATTGTTCGAGGTGTTCCGCTTTAAGACCAGGAAATTGTTTCTTCATTAGGTCAAGTGTAAAATATTCAGTAAGGCCTTCGACAAGCCAGTTTGGAAGATCGACACTGGAAATAAATTTTCCAGCTTCTCTTACATAGTGAAATATTTCATGAATTATAGTAGCCATCAAATCCATGCAAGGACCTTTTGCACACTGTTCTGATACTGAGATGTGATTTGTTGGTCTGGAACCTTCTAATAAATAAAAACCCACCGTTCTATTTTTAGCCTTTTTATCATGTGCAGCAAAAAAATATTCTGGCTCTATAGTTGCACGTGCTGGGAAGGTTGAAAGTATACACCTAGTAAACGGGCTGATATCCTCCATACTGATCCATCTTAAAGCCCCGAAAGTACGGTCTTGAACCAATTCAGAAGTCTTGCCAATTCTCATTATTTCGGACCTAGTTAATTCTCTATTATGCCACCGACTGTATAAGCTTCTTGAATGATCCCCAAGCATATCAGCAGTACCAAAATAGCGAGGCCAGTGCCTCGCTTTTTTATCGCTACTATCAATTACATTACCCTCCCGACTTAGTTGGGTTGCAAAAATTGGAATCTCGTTTACACCTAATAATCTTAATGAAGCTAGAAGACTGGTATATTCTCTTGGTATTACTAAACTGTCAGCAGTTCCAAGAGATCTTAGAGCTTCTAATTGTAGTGCAATTTCCCTTGCCTCTCGAGCTACCCTTGTTGACTCCTTCAGCGGAGCCCTAGTAACTCTTCCATAGATTTGAACTGAACGAACTAAGGGTTGCCACTCAGGATCACGATGATCTAGAACAAAAACTCGACTAAGTTTAGTGGGTGGTGGCCTAGGAATTTGGGTGAGCCTTAAGTGAACCATGTTAGTTTTAGTGTTTAAATAGGTTTTTAAATTAATAAATAACTATGACCGGTTCATAATATTTTCTTACACTACCACCATAAACACGATTGGTGAGAGTACGATCTAACTCAGCTTTTGCCTCTTCTGGAGATCGATGGAGCCAGCCCAGTTTCATGTTAATACGAATGATACGCCCGGGAATAAGATGACGGGTAGATTTTGGGGGGAACGGAGTGTGAGCCTGGGCAGCTTTTATGATCTCTTTTTTTGCATACGCCCTTCGATAGAAAACAGACTGACCGAGTTTTACAAAATTATCAAGTTCCTCTTCTGGGATATAGTCCACACTGTTTTTTTCAAGAAGGGAGAGAATGTAGTTTTGTTCTTCTACCATTTCCATAAGCTTGTAGTTTCCAGGATTAATGAGGTAGCATTGCTTTTTGGTAACGAGCATGAATGGCGCCTTAAGGGAATCGACCGCAGCCTTACCAGCATTAAAATCAGTTTTCTCGTATTTGAGAGAATCAAGGGAGAATATTTCTTCTGGAGAAAGTTCAAGTGCAGGATACCAGGTTCCTACTTTTATTTCATCACTCATATAGTCCACTACCTGGCAGGTTGCATTGGGACATTCGATAATTTCAAGAACTTTTAAACGGTGGTTCCCATCCAGCACCACTCCAGTCTTACCATCAATAATTAGTGGATCAACAAGATGGCCTATATTGAGCATAACTTCCTTGAGTCGCTTGAGATTATAGGAGATTACCTGCTCGTGGGAGAGTAGAGATTTGACTTCCCTTATCTCGATACTTTTTAGCATCTGGGCTGCCAGTTGACTCATTATTGCAATGTGGTTACATAAGCTTAAAAGGTATCGGAAGGCGCTTTGATTATTAACGAACTAGTAACAAAATGAAGAAAAACTATTTAGTAGGGTCATACCACCGCCCAACCGACACTGTATCGTTACGGTTGATACTTATGAAACTAGGACGTAAAAATACCCAAAGTCAAAAAATGACCTATTTTCGCTAGGTTTTATCTCTTGAAGTTTGGAATTTATCAACCGTATTTAGGGACGGAACCGCCCAACCATGGAATATTTTTGGAAGTACATGGTCAGATTTTTATTTTCTCAAAATGTGCTTCCTGCCAATGCTTGTTTTTTCCCCTTCCTCGCCATGCAGGTTTGTGCCAAAGCCAGAGTTCAAAAATCATTCCCCCAAGACCGTGCTTACTTAGAAATTCCTTAATCTGGTTCTGGTGCATTGGATATTTGGTTTGGGCAGAGGAATAGTGCTTAACTGAGATAAAACGCCAGGTATTTTCCTTTACAGATATAATATCAAAAAGTTCCGCAAAATCAATACGACCAAATCTAATCCTTTGAGACTTGAAAAGAGTTTTCCAGCCTTCTTTTTCTAACTCTAATCGTGCAAGATATTCCTTCCTATATCCTTTTTTGGCTCGATTCATTATTATCCCTTACCCGTGCATGCTTTCGCGAATTGCATGAGAAACATAATGGCTGTATATTTTCAATAGTATGGGTGCCACCCTTACTAAGAGGAATAATATGATCTAGAGTGAGTTTTTCGCACTCAACAAATTTTCCGCACATGAGACACATAGGAGATGTATTACGTATCACCAACCAGTCTTTAGTAGATATTTTTCCGGTTTCCCGTATCCTCTTTGAGCGATTATGTTTTTTTACTTTAAATGCAGAACGTCCCACATCGCTTTGTCTCCATTTTTTATTTCTTGCAAGACACTCTTCACGATTGGCAAGATAGTAGGCTCTAGACCGCTCTTTGTATTTATCCTTATTTTTTTCATATTGTTTCTTGCCCATTAAACGAATTTTATCCGGATTCTTACTTGCCCACCCCCTCTTTCTTGTATTAACTACAGATCTATTTGAAGCACGATATTCTTTTCCGTATCTCCTTATGTGTTCTGCATTTTCCTTAAGCCATTCACGATGTAGATGATTGATTTTTTCTTTGTTTTTGGAATAGTATAATCTGGAATAAGCAATTTTCTTTGAACGATTAGCTCGGTACTGCTCGGCTGAATAGGCAAGAAGTCTTGCCCTGTTTTTTTCACGCCAGATCTTAATTTTAATTTGACATAAGTCTTTATTTTTATGATAATATTCACGTGCCCTAGCACGAAGTCTCTCTCCAAGGCGCTCTTTGTTTTTGTGGTACCATTGAAGTTTAAAGGAATTGATCTCTTCTTTGCTTCTTACCATAATTAGTCGAAAAACAATTTTACAAATAAAGGATAAGCCAGCTCGTTTCCGCGGAAATAAATAGTCTGTTTTTGGTTTTACCTTTTTCCTAAAAAGGTAAATGCGACCGCCGGGAATTGAACCCGGCCCGCGAGATCTTTGCCCGCCTTTTGGAAAAAGGCGGCCCAAAACTGAGTGTTAATTTTTGCCTTCGGCAAAAATAGATAGCAAAAACTCCGAAGGAGTTTTTTAACAGTCAGTTTTTGATCCCACTTTTTCCTAAAAAGTGGGGTGGCAATCTCGAATCATACCGATAGACTACGGTCGCAAAGTTAGTTAGAGATGGGTCAAAAGTAATTAAATCATATCGAATAACTAGGTTGCGGAAGTATAAAGACAAAAAACCACTAATAAAAACACTTATAAATTGTTTTTGGTAATTTATGACAATGGCTGGAAGGAAAATGAGATATATACACACAGCAATGGCCAGGTATGGGATAGGAAATAGAAGGCCATTTGCACATGATCTTATTGTAGAACAACCTCTAGAACCATTATTCCTCACGAGAATTAAAGATAGAAGCGAAGAACGGGGGAGATTTCTTAGTGTACTTGCAGCTCGTGCAAAACAGAGAGAGAATGCAGAAAAAACAGCAAAATATCTGCGCAGGGAAAAGCTGGATAAACAGGAATTAAGAACGATATTACTTAGGTGCTTAGCTCTTGCAAAAGCTATAGCAGAAGATGTACAGAAAATGGAAACTGAGTACAGGATAGCTCAAGGACAAAACAAACTACACGATGAGGACAACATTGATGCTTTACCAAATGGTCAACGATGGATTATTGCTGCCGGGGCACTTGAAAAACCAGATATTGTTCTTGGTGGTGTTGGTTATTGTCTTTATACCACTTATTTTCCAGGTGCGATATTGATTAGGCGGGATGGGGATCATATAGAAATTGACCCAGTAAGAGAGGCTGCGCATATAGCTGGGGTGCAGTGGCCAGAATATGTGGGTTTGGAGATTACCGATGCTACTTCTTCGATATTACAGTACATCTATCAGGAAAAAGTGGTGTGGTTGCATCCAGTACCACCTGAAGATAGTGAGATTACAAACGAACGGAGCCTTAGAACGACTAGTGGATATCCAAAAATAAAGATTAATGAACAGGATTATTATGTTCTCGATATACAAGAACCTGACAACCTACACTACCTTTTAAGCAAAAATCCAAAGGCGAGAATGGCGTGGATAGATAGAAACCATTTAGTTGTTGGAGCAGCGGTGAGAATTTTTGGAGATGTTGGATTTGTGGATAACGCTGCCGAGAGATCAGAACTAAATAATGGGAATATAGAAAAGCTTTATCGAAAACAACACACTTGGTATTTGTATTCTGTAGATGATCGTGGTACTATCGAACCATATATTATGAATCTTTTCAATTCAAGACCGATCCAATATGGAGAGGAGCAGCTCTCGAGATTTTTAGTTGTAGATGGGAAGAGATATTTTGCACTTGAATACCCTATCCCTGGAACGCTAGAATCCACCTTCAATGAAGGTCGAATTGAATTCCCAACCAGAGTTAGGCAAGATTGGATTAGTTTTTTTAGAAGAGATGAACGTTACAGATCGCAAGAAAATGAACCAAAAACAAGAAAAATTGATGGAGAGGTTGAAGAACGGATTAGGGAGAGAGTTAGGATCGCCGATCAACATTTTACAGAGCGTTTAACGCTATTACGTGAAAGGAGTGACGCTGAAGTTCCAGCTAAGAGAGCTCGAGCAGAAGAACGGGAAAGGATGCGTGAAAATGTACTTGCTCAAAGAAGACCGGTTTGGGAGGCAAATAAAACTGCAAGAGGAGAACAAGCCGAAAGAAGAAG
>JAHFFJ010000039.1 GCA_023248035.1 Microcaldota archaeon | reverse complement strand
TGCACGTGCATTTGGACCTGCACTGGTTAGCGGGATCTGGGGACCACAGCTCATCTATTGGATTGGTCCAATCGTAGGGGCTCTAGTGGCGGCTCTTCTCCTTCAATACCTGCTTCGTGAATAATTTCCTCTATTTTTTCTGTTGTTTCTGCCCTACATATTGCATTCCTTATCGCTCCGGCATTAGGTATTCCGCTTACAAAATTCACTCCCTTTAATTTCAAATCTCGTTTATCAAGTTCGCCTAAATATTTTCTATATAAGTAAATATATTCCTTGAAGAGCGTTATCCTCCCCCATATATCCGGTTGAGAATTTTGGAAAACCAATGGATTGCCCATTGCTGAACGTGCAATCATAAAAGAGTCGCAGTATCCTTCTTTTACGTATCTCTCTCCTTCTTCTGCAGATCGAAGGTCACCATTACCTACAATAAGTAGTGAAATCTCCTCCCTAACTTGTTTTATCAACTCCCAATCTGCTTTACCAGAATATCCTTGACCTGCCGTTCGTCCATGGATTATTATGAAATCCGTTCCGGCAAGCTCAAGTTTTTTACAGATAGCAACGGTATCAAAAACGTTATTTTTTATCCTTATTTTAACCGAAACAGGCAGCTCGGTATGTTTTTTTATTTCCTCTACTGCACGGGCTATTTTTTCCGGCTCTGAAAGTAATGCACTGCCTCCCCCACTATTCATCGTTCTAACTGAAGGACATCCACAATTTATGTTGAGCCACGAGAGGAAAGGGAATCGTTCTACTATTGTGTTTGCAGCCTTGCCTATATCCTCAGGTACATTACCAACTAATTGCACACCTATGTTTTGTTCGTCCGAATTGGCATCCACCATGCCAAGTTTTTCCGGGTTCCTTGCTATTGTTGTGGAGTTAACAAGTGGTATGCAGGTTGCATCTGCCCCATATTTCTGGCAAAGAAGGCGAAAAGGCAAGTTTGAATAGTCATCTATCGGAGAAAGAAAACTAGAATACATCGTAAAATTATATGCCGCAACAGAATTATAAACCCGATCTTAGTATTCTAGATATGGTAAATCTAAAAATTTTCAGCTTTTTGGTTTTATTCATTTCTCTTATTGGTCTGTTGTCCGCAGCAACATGTGCTCAAAAAAGCTACTCCGCATCATGCCTCAAATGTACTTTTGATAAAAGTGGCAAAATGGATCAAAAATGCTATCAGAGCTATCAGGATAAAGGAGTTCAGTGTCTTTTTGTTGCTTACCCAATTGAAAGTATCCAGTATAAGCTTGGCAATTGTCCTGCTATTGATGTTTGTGTAGACCGATTGGAAGAGTGTAAGGGTCTCTACACTATAGCTAATGATAAAGCTGATTGTCAGTTCACCGCTATAAATCACTGTTTTGTTAAAGCTGATGCTTGTGTGGCTAAGGCAATAAAAAATTGTACTGGAACACCTCCTGGAGATTTAGAAAATGATCTACCACCAGCTAGCTTTTGTGATGGTTTCATTGCAGTATTCATAGCATTGTTTAGCGGCATTGGAATTTTTAGAACTAAGCAAGAATCTTCTTAGATATAATTGGATTAAAAATGTCAGTCCAAGGGGGGTTTCTTAGTACAAACTGATGACACCCCCATAGTCCGTCACCGCCCAAACCCCCCAGCTAAGCACACGCTGCCTAGTGGTTGCGAGCCAGTTGTCAAAACACACGAACCACTTCCAATATCAAGCTTTTATTGTACTCGTAATCTTCGGATTTTGGTATTTTTTCGTCATTAAGGGCTAATGAAGAAATGCCCTTTCCATCCATTAGTCATAAAGATACAATTTTAAACTTCCAAAGCGCTTTTGTGATTCTATGGCTCAACTCATATCAATCAATCCTGCAACCGAAGAAGTCCTTGCGAAATTCGATTACCTAAGCGAGCAAAAAGCAATAGAAGAAACAAAAAAATCGCGCGCTGCTTTTGTAGGCTGGGGGTCACTTGTGGTTTCTGAGCGTTGCACCTACCTGAAAAAGGCAGCAACAGTTCTTATCAAGAACAAAACTCGATACGCAAAACTCATCACTCTGGAAATGGGCAAGCCAATCAGGCAATCAGTAGCAGAAGTTGAAAAATGCGCTTTGGTCTGTGAATATTATGCCGAAAATGCACAAAAGTTCCTTCAAGATCAAAATGTTCCCACCCAAGCGCGCAAGAGCTATGTTTCTTTTGAACCTCTAGGTGTAATACTTGGTATAATGCCATGGAACTATCCATTCTGGCAAGTGTTTAGGTTTGCTGCAGCCACTCTTGCTGCTGGAAATACTATTCTAGTAAAACACTCAAGCAATGTCCCTCAATGTGCAATTGCTATAGAAGAGGTTTTCAAAGAAGCGGGATTTCCGGACTATGTCTATAGAAATCTACTACTCTCTAGTGATACTGTCAAATCGCTTATTGCAAAGGATTTAATCGATGGCATTTCGCTTACTGGCAGTACTGAAGCCGGTTCAAAGGTGGGTGAACTAGCTGGTAAAAATCTAAAGAAAGTAGTTCTGGAACTTGGCGGAAGCGACCCATTTATCGTTCTTGATGATGGTGATTTGAAAAAAGCAGCTGAAGTTGCAGTTACTGCACGCTTTCAAAATACAGGCCAAACCTGCGCTGCTGCAAAACGGTTTATCATTCATGAATCAGTATCGAAAGAATTCATTGAACTTTTTGTTAACGGCATACGCGCTCTCAAAATCGGAGATCCGTTCGATCCAAACAACTATATCGGCCCTCTTGCCAGAAAAGATCTTAGGGATTCAATTGAAAAACAACTTAGTGATGCAGTTTCAAAGGGCGGAAAAATTCTCATTGGGGGTAAAAAAGTCAAAGCTAAAGGCTATTTCTTTGAACCAACTGCAATTCAAGTTTCCAAAAACTCCCCACTTGCTACTACTGAAGAAACATTTGGCCCGGTTGCTAGTATAATCATTGTAAAAGACGATAAAGATGCAATAGAAATTGCTAATTCCTCTCCCTATGGTCTTGGTTCGGTAGTATGGACTAATGACCAAAAGCGTGCGGATCAATTTATACAAAAACTCAAATGCGGCATTGTTGTTGTGAACGGAATGGTGAAAAGCGATCCGAGGATACCATTTGGGGGGATTAAGAAAAGCGGACTGGGTCGGGAGCTTGGAAGCTTTGGAATTCTAGAATTTGCTAATGTTAAAAGTGTGATGGAATGGTAACTAGAAATTGCAGCTGAAGCAATCGGTAATCTAACTCAAAATAAATTATTCACGCCCTTACTTTTTTTATTAAAGATTCAAGTGGTGACATACTATAAAATCTGGGTTTTTTTATCTCCAGCCACCTTCTGTCAAGTTCCTGAAATAGCGGTCCAATAGATAAAATCTCCACATCTATTGATCCTATTCTTTTAATGCCTCTTCCAAATTCTCTGCCAAAAGCACTGCCGAGCCTTCGTACCATCTTAATCGGCATTTCCATCACCCATCTAAAGCCTCCCAATGCCTATATTTATCTGTTTTGTCAGTAAAGTTTAGTCTTTAACACCAATATCGAAAAGTTGTGTTCTTATGGATGAAAAAATGTTTTTTGAAAGTGATGGGGAAAAACTTGCCGCAATTATTGATATGCCTACCAAGCCTAACGGGAACGGGGTGGTATTGCTTCACTGCTTTACTTGTACTAAACATCATAGGATAATGCGAAACCTTGCGAAAGACCTTTGTGATTCTGGTTTTTGCGTCTTGCGTTTTGACTTTCCAGGTAATGGTGAAAGCGAAGGTAAAATCGAGGATTCAACCTATACAAAAATGATTCACTCTGTTAGTGATGCAGTTTCAATGCTAAAATCCAGGGGCATGGAAAAAATCGGGCTTGCAGGGCATAGTATGGGTGCGATGATCGCTCTTCTTGCTGCAAAAGATGAGCGGATTGATGCAGTTGCATTTATTGCAGGGAGTTCCAAGCCCGGCCGGGTACGTGAAGTATTCCCAAAAGAAGCGGTGGAAAAGGCTGAGCGGGAAGGCATTGCAGAGGCATTTGTCTATGGGCGTACCATAAAACTTAAACGCGAGTTCCTAATCGATCTGGAAAAGCATAGTGTTGAGGCCGCCGTTAAAACTTTATCAAAACCAATCCTTATTGTTCATGGCAGCAAAGATGAAACAATAAATGTTGAGCATGCCAAAAAACTTTATAGTTGGGCAAACCAACCAAAAAAATTAGAAATTATTGATGGTGCAGATCATTTGTTTAAAGATGAAAAGCATCTGGAAAAATTAAAAGAAGCTGTGGCAAAATGGTTTCAAAGTTTCTAAGCCGGTTTTCCAATCTAATCTCTCTCTAATCCAATCTCATGCTTAAAAAATTCCCAATGCTTTCTGCAACACTCCTAAACTGTTCTGTTTCTGCGAGCATCACCGGTCTAAAACCAACAAGCCCTATGGGTGCTGTCCCATCTTGAAAAAACCTTTCCACTGGTGGTAAAACTATGCCAGTATGAGCAAAAAGGTCAGCACAGAAAACATCTGATGGGGCTATTCTTTCTGCTGGTACCTTACTAAGATAATAATCTAGGGCAGCAGCAGCATTTTCATTACCTACCTCAATCATCATGCGTCGTAAATTCGCTAAAACACCTAATTTATGGCTATCCCGTGTCCAGGGCAATTCTTCTCCGTTTACTCTAAATATATTATATCCGCTCGATTCAACAGCTAAATCAAACATTGGTGAAAGATGGGCTACTGAACTCATGATCCTCTGGTTTCCGCTTCGTCCATCCTCACCAATAAATCTTTTTCTGGCTTCTCTTCTTATTGCTTCCAGATGCGGATCTGGAGCAGTTAACTCTTCTATAAGTATCTCATGTGCTACTTCTAACCCTCTAAGCGATGGATAAGCTACAGGATTCAAAGCCAAATCGAAAAGAGATTCACAGCCTCGTATTAATGTTCCTTCTGCTTCTCTTTCTAATTCGGGTGGAACATAGACAGCAAGCACGCCACCTCTTTTGTTAGGATCCATAAAAACCTTTGAAAGGCTATTTCCAAATATCAATATATGTTTACCATCTGCCAATTCAAGAATGCGTTTTACTCCTAGGTGTATATCTGCAAGTGTAAATGATCCGTATATAATATCAAAAAATATCGGGCGTAATCTGCCATCTTCCCAAGTTGCTCTTTCAACAAGATCGAAAATGCCACTGTGATTATTATTTCTATACACTGCTTCCCTATGCACTACAGGCAGTGGATTTTCATAAGGTACTACTGTTATCAGTCCCACATTTCTCATCGGATTGTTGTCTGCACTATAATGTGACAAATCCGGCTGGCCATTTGAAGTACGTGGACATGTAACTATGCTGTCACTTCCCTCCAACATAGTTGCTGTAGCAAGATGGGTTGGATAAATCACATTCGTTGTAAACATCTTTGTATTAGTGTTTCGCAATAAAAGGAGCTGGAGTTTTAATATTGCATCACTTATACCGGCACAGAAAAACACATGGTGGGAATTAGCTTCACGTATGCCATAGTATTCTGCTATAGTTTTTCGTGCTTCATCCACTCCCCTAAGATAAGCACCGCCAATTCCATCCTCAGCAGATGCTTCAATTATTGCAGCTCTTACTCTTGGGTGAGCACTGCCTAAATTATAAAGCGGAAAATTTCCAGAATCAAATCGTTGGATGGGTGTTCTTCTATCTGGCATCAGACCCTCTCTTCCGATTGCTAATGAAGCTACCCTTGCCCACACATCCTTTAAGGTAACTTGTCGAGCCCTAATTACCATTCCGTTCATACTTACGCTCGGTTTTCTCACTTTCAAGCGTTCAAAATAACTAGCTCTACTCAAGGTAGTAGTATGTGACATAAACTCTACTTTTTTGGTATAGGATTTATAAACTAAATGCTGGGGAGTTGGAATTCTTTTGAAAACTACAAACATTTAAATTAGTTAACCGTTTTCTAGATGTAAATTCTTTACGACGAGGTGTACACAAATGGAAGAAATGGACAAAGAAAACACAGAACAAGAACCTAGCGTACCTACCGAGCGCAGAAAAGATGACAACACCGTTTATGTAGGAAAGAAAGGAACCATGGGTTATGTACTTGCAGTTGTTACCCAATTCAATAATGGCGCAAGTGTAGTTTCAGTTAAAGCCCGGGGCAAACTTATTTCCCGTGCTGTCGATGTTGTAGAAATCGTCAGGCACAGATTCATGCCAAATTCCAAAGTAGATGGCATACATATCTCTACTGAGGAACTAACTTCAGAAGATGGTTCCAAAAACAAGGTATCATCTATAGAGATAAAAATCCAGAAATAGACTGGTGCTATGAAGGGAGTTCTTGATAAGAAAGGGGTTCTGCTCGCTGTTTTTTTTGGCGCAGTCCTGCTTTTTTATGGTGGGTGGAATTACCTAGTCCTCATGCTGGTTTTCTTTTTTCTAGCTATAGTGGCTACCAAATACGAATATGAAATAAAGCGTGAAATGGGGCTCTATGAGCATGAACGTGGCTGGGAGAATGTGTTATCAAACGGACTTCTTCCTGCTATCCTTGCTGCTGCTAGTCCATTTATTGGTCCAATTCCATTTATATGTGCGATTTCTTCAGTTACTGCAGATAAATTTGGTTCGGAAATTGGTGTTCTTGATCCATCCAATCCCCGTTCTATATTTGATCTTAAACCTGTCAAGCCAGGTACCAGCGGAGCAATGAGTGTTCTTGGTACTATAGGCTCACTTGCCGGTGCAAGTGCCATAGGCTTTGCTGCAATTTTTTTATTCCATCTTACTCCTACCCAGGCACTCATGATCGGATTTGCTGGACTGATTGGTTCAATAGCTGATACTCTATTTGGTTATTTCGAAGAACGAGGACTCGGTACCAAGGGCACAACCAATTTCATATGTTCCATTGTCGGTGCTCTCTTTGGATACTATTTTATAGCATGATGCATAATATGTGACGTTATCGGAGGGATTTTAAAATGAAAGTTTTTGTACTTGCTGGCGGTGAAGGGACGAGGTTGAGGCCATATACTTATTCTGTGCCAAAACCTATGCTAATGCTTGGTGGTAAACCAATTTTACAATATGTAATAGAAAACCTAAAACGTTGTGGAATGAGGGACATAATACTCACTGTTGGTTATGCCCATGAGCAGGTTTCAGATTATTTTGGTGATGGAAATAAATTCGGGGTAAAAATAGAGTATTCTATTGAAAAAGAAAAAATGAACACTGCCGGCTCCATCCTTCCCTACAAGGGCAAGGTAAAGGATACATTTGCAGTAATGATGGGTGATCATCTCACCAATATCAATCTCTCTGATATGGTCAAGTTCCATAAAAAAAGTGGGGCAATTGCAACAATAGCACTTTTTCGTTCAAAAATGCCTCTCGAATATGGTGTGGCTCAGGTTAATGGCACCAAGGTAGTTGGTTTTGTTGAAAAACCTCTTCTGGAACACTTATACAATACTGCAATTTATCTTTTTGAACCTGAGGTTTTCGAACACATAAAACCAAAGGAGGATTTTGGGAAAGATGTTCTTCCAAGGCTGGTTGCATCAGGTAAGGTTCAAGGTTATGTATTTGATGATGTGTGGTTCGATATTGGCCGGGTAAGCGATTATGAGCGATTTGTGGAACTCTTTAGCGTCATAAAACTTACTGGTGATTTGAAATTTTGAGCTTAAATTTTTTTGAGTGGGAGTTCCCCATATAGATTCTCGCTCTAGCATAAATTATTTTTTTGGATGGCACATTTCAAACAAAATCTGATAAGCCCTAAGAAGATCTTTTTCTTCTACAAAAATTAGCATTTCCGGGACACAGCTCATTAACTCGTAAATATTTACGTTATTTAGTATGAATTCAGTAGTTATAACTAGTATAATACCCGGCGTCTTAACTGCTTCTGGGTGCAGGTGCATGTTTATTTCTGCTAGGTTTTTTTGTACTTTTAAGATTGCTTTTTTCGGAATAAGTTCAAGCGCTTTTTCTAGGTTTTTTTCATCTATAATGACCTTTATTGACTCCTCACCCTCAACCATTCGGAGAGTTTCTCCACGTTCAAAATTGATTAATGAGAATAGTTTTGGCAATATCTCCTGGGATTCATATCCCTTTGCCAGAGCAATATTTACAATGTGGCTTTTGGTTGAAAGTACTGATCTCTCCACGATTTTATACGCATTTTCAAACCTGTTTTTGAATTGGTTATCTTGAGGATAACGACGTATTGCACTTATTACTGCATCCTCTGTTGTATCAATGCCTTTGTAGGATAGTTGTTTTGCAACATATCGAGCCAATGCTCTAACGTTAATCAAATCCCGTTGTAAGTCGAGTTGGATGCTTGGTTCTTTTTCTATGATCTTCCATACTTCATGCACTAAATTTGTCATATTTAGCATATTTATGCTAAAAAATTTATAAAACTAACTATTTGTGCCACAAAATATAAATGGAATTTCATTTACATATACAACCATCAAAAACAAATATTGGAAGAAATTTGGAATAGAAAATCCACAAAATTATGTAATTCAAATAAATTTATGAGGTGGGAAAATATGACTGTACGAAGGGAAATTAGTGGAAAAGAATTGTTAAGAGTTAATGTTGCAGGTCAAGAAAAGAATATTGTAGTTCTAAGAGATATCGGTTCAACAAGCCTTTTTGACGCGCATCCATTGGTTGAAGGATTTAACAGAGAACACGGAACTAATCTTACAGTCATATCTCATAAGGTAGCTGACGTTGCGCAAACTGTTGGCGAAACATGGAGAAGTCTACCCAATCCATATGCAGTTGATGCTTCTATTGCTTATGAAAAACCAGGTACTAAATTAGGAAAAGAGATAGTATTTGCAGCTGAAGAAGAGCCAGGCGCTGAAAGAGAACCAAGAGTAGTTTTGGCAACAGGCAAATTCCAGGGGGAAAAAGATATTGCACTTGTGGTTCAGGGATTAAGTTCAGCTGATTTTAAGAAAGATGGAAATTCCATTACTTTGGATATTCCAGAAAACAGATTGATTGTAGTTCCGAATTTCCCAGGTCCAGATGGTTGGTACATGCCACATGAAACGGGAGTTCCTACTGGTGAAAAAGTATTTCGAGGTTTAGGTAACAGATATGATCTCGTTAGGTATCTCTATAGATTAAACGATTCTTCGTATGTGGGCCTTCCGGTCCGCTTCATGGACTACGTCGACTTTGGGCAGTACATCGGTACGACCTGTAGGTCGTCATTCTGTCTCGGGGTGGTGGCAGAAGTCCCCGTTTTGGATATTCCAAAAATTGAGGCACTTCTTAAAACTTCTATTTAAACTCTTAAATACATCACAAGTACAATTATTGCAAAAACTCCCTCAAGCCCGATAAAGAACAAAACCAGGTTCCGTTCACTTATTCCGCCAAATCTTTTCATAACTACATGCACTAGTCCTTTCACGTTTCCGTCTTTGGGATAGAGTTTTCCACCCTTAACTTCCTGATAGGTATGCGGGAATTTATTCTTGGCCTTTATGAAGAAATCTATTATGTATGGCACCATCAATATTACACCTGCACTTTCAAGGTTTCCAATTATTACTACACTTGCAACAGCCACTCCTATGGTCAAATTTCCTACATCTCCGGGAAATATCTTTGCAGGGTAGAAATTGAATGCCATAAAACCAAGGAGGGCACCCATCATAGATAAAGAAAGTATCGCCATTTCATAAGAATGATTTGAAATAGCAACTATAGAAAGGGTGCCGAATATCACCACTCCCATACCACTTTCCATCCCGTTAAAGCCTGCAAGCATATTGGTTAAATTTGAGCAAACCGCTATTGCAAGTGGCACCAAAACTAATATGTATAAAATTCCAAAATCTACTGCTCCTATAAATGGAATAACCATGGCTGTGTTTGTTGCAGCCTTAAGGGCAACTAATGGCATTGCTGCAAATAGTGGCAATATCGCCTTTAGCCATTGGGGTATACTCAAAAGATCGTCTACCACCCCGATAAATGCTATGGTGTGAATAGTTATTACTGCTGCAAGAAGATAGACCAGATTAACTTCAAGGTCAAAGAACGAATGGATAAATATTGCAAGCAAAAGTCCGGCACTAAAACCTGCTACTATTGCAAGGCCACCCATCTCAGGTATCTCTGGAGCATCAGTTTTATTCTCATCCTTTCCTGTTATGCCTGCCTTTTTCAGTCTTGGAGCGATTAATTTTGTAAATATTATTGATACTAAGATTGCGAGTAGGGCAGATGCCAAATAAGTTACCGATTCTATTCCTGTCATCTAATCCTCCTAAGTACCTCTTTTGCATAATCGACTTTGAAATTCTTCTCTGTTGCAAGTATCTCAGCAACCTTCTCTGCTTCTTCTGCAGTTGCACCTGCATAAATAGCAATATTTCTTGCATGGAGCTTCATATGACCTTTCTGTATCCCTTCTGTGCTAAGTGCGGAAAGTGCAGCAAAATTATTTGCAAGCCCAACTGATGCCATTGCCATAGCAAGTTCGCCAGAGTTTGCAACATCCATTATCTTAAGTGCTATACTTGCTGTAGGGCTTGAACTTATGGCCGGCCCCACCGTTGCAACTGCAAGAGGTAGTTCAATTTCACCAATCAAATCTCCTGATTTGTTTTTGTAATAATGTGTAAGGCTATGATAACCCCCAAGTGAAGCGTAGCTGTGTGCTCCAGCTTCTACCGATCTCCAGTCATTACCAGTTGCAATAGCTACTGCATCAATTCCATTCATTATTCCCTTGTTATGGGTTGCGCAGCGATAAACATCAATCCTTGCAAATTCGTATGCATCAAGCACTCCCTCAATTGTCTCTTCACCTATAACCTCTTTTTTCCAGGTTGCAGAAACTTTGGTTTTTCTTTTGGTAGCCAGGTTACTGACGATCCTTAGTCTCGTTTTCCCCCCAGAGAGCTGAGCAATAGTTGGTGCCACACCTTCTAGAACGGTATTTACCATATTCGCTCCTTGTGCATTTCCTACAAAAATATCAAAATATATCCCTATCATCTCTCCCCGTTCACTCTGGAAAGTTTTGATTTGAAAATCCTTCACGCCACACCCATATTTCTCGTTATGCTTGATATATTCAGAAGCGATTT
>JAHFFJ010000038.1 GCA_023248035.1 Microcaldota archaeon | reverse complement strand
ACGTATGGATCCAATAAAAGCACCAACTATCTTAGCTTTTCCGTCTTTTATTAAATCGCCAATGTATGAACTAAAGTTTCTGCGTGTTTGAGTAAGTGAAGCAAATCCACTATCTTCAGCAACATCTTTTGGAATATCTACTGCAACAGTCATATTGTTCACCATTATGAACATGCAGTATTCCCCATCTTTTAGTTTAAGGGCTTCATCCCATAGGTCAATGGTATATTGAGAGGATGAAGATGGTCCTGCAACCCCACTACCAAAACCGACCGTATCAATGCCACCACTACCAAGTTCAATCGCCCCACCAAGTTTGGCGGTAGAAGAAACTGGATCTCTAGCTACAAATAACGATCGGAGCTTAGCTGCAATAACTACGCCGGCATTAGGGCCTGGATGGATACCGTCATTAATAGAAGAATAATATTCTTGTTTTAATCTTGGAGGATTACTACCATCACCAAGTAGAGGATTACAGTCTAAAACATAAACGCCCTTTGCCGGATTGTTTTGTAGCATTAAAAGCTCGTTAAAGCGATGCACATTTGCATAGAAACGTGGATCGCCATTGGTTTTTGTTGGAGGAACAGTCATAAAGATAATTGGGATTTTCGCAGCTTGTGCACGATCAATCATACTAGTAACCTGACTCCTAAGCTTTTCTATAGGTACAGTAGCAAGAGGATCGGGATATTTTGCACTTATTGGTGCAAGATCATTATAACCGCCTTGAACAATTATTACGGATGGGTTTTTTGCAAGAGCAGTGGCAAATGCAGGACCTGCCATGAATTCAAGTTTATTTCCGCCTCGGTTAAACTTCTCATCGTCATCAATCGATAGATTGGGGAAAATGGGGCGAAGGGCAGTTTCAAGTGCATTTGCATAAGCACTCCCTTTTCCAATTGAATCGCCAAAAGCTATTATGAGTGATGATTTTGGGTTTCTTGTTAAAGCTTGAGCAAATAGGTTTGATTCATCCATTTGAGGTTGTGGAATTGGAACGGCAGGTTGAGGTGTTACAAGTGGTTCTGGTGATAGTTCATAAACAGTAATCCCGCTACCGTTTTTATCTCGATTAAAATGAGGCTGGGCACGAAATAGGTACTTATTACCATCTATTGTTTCCTCAATTCTATCACCTAGTCTAATATTATATTTGGGATCTTTACCTCGAAGCATTAGAACAAGTTCTGCTGCCCTTGTTTGAATAGTTTTATTAGCCTCGGCATCTTCATCACTCATAAGCTTCCAATTCCCAGAAGGAGATGGTGGAATTTTTCCAAGTTCTAAATTATCATGACCCACAATATGAGGTGCTTTAGTGACTTTTTGACTTCCTAGATCTGCTGATGGTTGTTGGGTTCTAGTTGGAACTGGTTCAGGAGGCATAAGTTTTGCAACATCGCCCGGATTTTGTCCTGGCGCAATCCAGAGCGGGAGATTACTTACTTTATCATCTTTCTTGTTTGCATATCTTCTAAGGTAAAGTGAAACTCTAATAAGGTCAATTGAATCAAAAGGAGCAGACGAAGAACGTTCAGAGGAAAGTTGATGGAGCTCTGCAAAAAATCTTCGGTCATTATTGGCAGTCGAAGAAATACAATAACGAATAAAATTATTGGCTGAATCGAGAACCGAAGTTGGAGCACCACCTAATTTGCCATTATGCATATTGATATAGGCTTTTAATTCTGCAAATTCAGGTGCACCGATCATTTGCTTTACTGCTTCGCTCTCATAGAGAGCAGCAAATGATAACGAGATTGCATCATTTCTATTCCAAAGTCCCCTAAAACCGCGATGAAGAATAGCATTATTTTCTGGAATTCTCTGGTAGAGATATTTTGCACTCTCAGCAGCTCTGTCCCCACCCGCACGTGCAGTG
Organism: Microcaldota archaeon; assembly: GCA_023248035.1. GTDB lineage: Archaea > Micrarchaeota > Micrarchaeia > Anstonellales > Bilamarchaeaceae > Bilamarchaeum. The sequence goes on along the minus strand of JAHFFJ010000038.1, from coordinate 9,601 downwards.
CTAATGCTCGATAATACCGCATTAAAACGAGAAGCTTGCTCAAAATCAGCTTGCGCAATGCCAAGAATATCTAGTGCAGTTTGTTTTGAGTTTTTCGGATCGAGATCGAACATATACGCCAGAAGATTTAGAACTGCTTCCTTGTAGTATGGAGGAGCACGAGTTTTTTCTAACTTATTTTTATCCACCACACCATTATCAACGCATGTTGATACCAAAGTAGCTAGCGCTTTAGGATAGAGAACAAGTTGATCAGCAGTAATATTTGGCATAGCTTTAATCAGAGGAGGTAGCACCCCAATACCATAAAGTGAGGATATGTTTATGCCTGCAAGCTTATCTGGTACATCTTCATCAATAAGGCCAATCTTGCTTGGAGTAGCACCCATTTTAACATCACTAAGTTTCCTCACCAATGCACTATATTCGAAAAGTACACGATCATCGCTAAGGTGTCTGGTTTCTAGTGTAGATATAACCCGATCAACCATTGCAAGTCCATCAACTATTTCGAGAAGTTTTTCCGCGCCTTCGCGAACATAATCACTGGATGCATTATCTGGAAGTATTGAAACTTTTTGAGAGGGTTTGTGTGGCGAGGGAAAAACTGTTTTTAATCTTCCACCCTCATCTCCGGCAATAACTAGGTGTCTTATTTTGTAGAGGTAACCTAGGATCATTGCAGCAGTTATTGGAGTTTCGGTTTCCGCACCCATTCTCCCAAGAGGAGCGATTACAGGATCCATAGTACTGGAAAGTCTATGAAGGGCAACAATTTCATCTTGAGTTTCCGCTCTTTTTGGCGTAGAAGCTATGGTGGGTGCAACTAGAACAGGTACAACATCATATCGAAACTGATGGTCTTTAGCGCCAGTACGGATAAATTGATCGAGAACCGCATCAGCATTTTGTATAATCCATTTTATCAAGAATTGATTGCGGTCTTTTTCAGGCAACTCCTGGATATACCCAGTAATTTCAGCTACTGTATCGGCAGGTAGTTTGACAACAAGATAGCTATCTTTTTCCCGAAGAAGAGGAATGGTAATCGTTATAGCATCGATAGAGCCATCTTTCCTCTGATGGATAGGCGATTGGGAGCGTGCAGCCGAAGGTGGGATTGTTTGAAGAGTAACTGAGGCTTCAGCCATAAAATAGATAGGAGAGGAATATATATAAATGCGAGATGGTGGCGAAGAAGATTATCCTTAGGCTTCATATTTTTTTGAGAATATTTGAAAAGAGAAATTTGAATTCAATATTGAACAGAATTATCTGGAAAAAATTAGCAATAGAAAATTAGAGTAGATAAAATAAAAAATAAAAATAAAAAAAATTTAGTTGAGCTTCTTGACCTGAGCTACGAAGTCCTGAGCTGCAGATAGTGTGTCAGATGCGTCTTTACCAGCGACCACAATCTTGGATCCCTGTACGATTTCTTTCACAACTTTTGTTTCTGCATTCCAGTCAACCGATGAGCCCTGTAAGAGGTCTGCGGTTACGGAGTTAACGCGGTCACCACCAACTGATACTAAGGTGTTTACACCTACTGCATCAGAGTCGAGGATAACCAAGTTTCCGTAGTTGCCACTGTAAGGCATTGCAACAGTTACAGATGGAGCATTGTTTGGCATAATTACAGCCGAAACGCCACTCATATCTGCAGTGCATGCAACTGCACCACCTGAAGCACTGCAAGCACCAACATCCTCGGTTATTTCAAGGACCTTGACGGTTACACCGCTTACGGTTGTGGATTCGCCTTCACCTAAGGTTACAACAGTCTTACTTACATCATCAACATTTCCTGAAGATGAAAGCAACCATTGTGCTCGTGCAAGCTTGTGGGCCATGGTGAATGAAACTGTGTCATCATCGAGGCTGTTGAATTCAGATCCTCTTTCTGAGACATAGTTGTCTTCAACTCTTTCGACACCACCATTGACTGGACCGGTTACAGTTACTGATTCATTGTAGTACTCGTTGGTACTTATACCGAAACCAGCTGCAGCTGCATTCGAGGTTGCGTGACCATATACAACATCATCTTCAGATGTATAGGTATTACCTGAACCATCATCTGAATTGAAGTTAAAGGTCGCATCACCTGGAGTACCAGTATCAGTATCAGTGATACCTAAGATCCAGTAGTCAACATAGTCGTTCGAAGAACCGGTTCCTGCCTTCTCTGCAATTGCAAACATGAAGGAAGGTTCTATACCAGTACTTGAAGCAGTTGTGTTGGCGTATCCAGCACTGTCGAGCAAGTCACCCAAGAGGTTGTCTGAGTTGGCGGTAGATAGAGCCAACTGAGGACGGGTTGCCGCATTCATAGTGGTTATATCTTCTATTAAGATAGCTCCACCATCAGGAGGCGAAAAGTCCGTATCCCCATCACCAATTGCCGAGTACTCGATTATGGTACCGTTTGTAACGTTTCTATACTGGGCGATACCATAGAAACTTGACGATGGTGATTCCAGCATAAAGACAGTACCTGCAACAAGACCAACTGCAGCATCAGAACCTTCTTCGCACGTAGATCCGTTCTCACCGCTTGCTTGATTCATAGCGATAAAGAATTCTTTGTCCGAAAGTGTTGATCCGCCTGCATCTGATCTGGTTACTTCAAAGACCGAACCACTATCACCAGAGGTTACACGGATATAAGGTGCAAAAATGGTACATTGTTCTTTGGTACCATCATTGTCGAAATCCGGACCTTTGGTAGATGAAATGGTCTTATCCTGGGTCTGAAGATCAAATTTGAGGCTCTTTTGATTTTCAGTGGTCAAATCAAGACCTTTGTAGGTAAGTTTCCAGACTTCTGGGTCCTGAACTAAAGAGAAGTATTCCCCTTCAGTAAGGCTGTCTTCACCGTTGCTTGAGATGTCCTCAGGCGAATCTGCATAAAGAACTATTGTTCTTAATGTGTCTGGGTCATCTGCTACTGCAGTTGCGTCGATGTTTTTCCAACCAAGAGCAACTAAGTAACCAGGATTATTGTTGTTGTCCTGATCAAGCTCTTGACCATCAACCAATTCAAGCTCTTGAGAGAAGATAGCTACATCAGCCCACTTTGCACCAAAGGTATAACCTGGAGCAACTTTGTAGACGTGGAATCTGTATGCCTTTCCACCGATTTGGAATTCTTTGGTGCTGCCTGGGTCAACTTTATCCTTCTTTAGGACATTACCATTTGAGTCTAATATAGACAGAATGGCTGAGACACCAGAATCACCGTGAGCTTCCAAATCATCGAGTTGGAATTTCAAGTTATCTACTGGGAGTGATTCACCCTGGTTCAATATACCTGAAACGGATTCCTTTGCAAGCTTAACTGAACCACCACTTACTAGTGTAGATTCAACTTCAAGCTCATCAGTAGGAGCAGACATTTCACTGATAATCCACGTTTCACCAAGGAAGCTTATTTGCAACCTGTGGGTTTCTGTAGCATCATCAATGTCTCCACCTGTGTCTTTACATGCACCAAAGTCAAGATCAGCAGAATCGGTACAAACTGGGATACCCATTTCGTCTCCGCCTGGACCATCGAACTTCAATGTGTATGCAAGGAAGTTCAATTTACCTACTACTTGATCTGGATCACTATCGAAGTGGTTGTCTCCACGAATCCAGAGATTTTGTTTCTCTACGTAGGTGTTGCCTGAATCTTCATCGCTCAACGGAAGGTCAGCAAAGCTCGAGAGTTGGCTGCCATCGATGTTGTACAAGAAGGTTTCTGAAGGTCCGATGTCGGAACTGTTACCATCAGTAAATGGATTTGCATTTTCTGATGTATCAGAACCACCTATTGAGTATTCTGAATCTGTATCACTTGCAGTATTTGGTTCTCTGTCGAGAAGTCTGCGGTGGATAAAGTCACCGATAAGGTTTTCACCTTGCCAAGTACCTGCAGCAACTGCACCTGGAACTGTAATTTCCAGTTTTGCTTTCTCGTTGCTTATGGAACATGTTCCGCTTGCATCACCATTTGGAGTGCAGCTTGCTGTTCCTGAGACTTCAGCAGACAATGTCTGGCTCTTGTAAGCCTCGCTTACGATTTTACCTGCAATCAATGCAGCTGCGACACCGTCGCTTGGCATTGCGTTGCTTCCTACGACAACCTTAGCTACTGGAGCTCCGTTGTCATCAACCAACGTAGTTGAACCGAACATAAGTCCGGCAAACGCGGCTGAGCTGGCCAAAATTGTCGCACCAGCGACAATTGCGCCGATTTTCTTTAGATTCACTTTCATATTTTCACCTCAATTTTTTTTCCACCGCCTACGCTTGGGCCGCTAAAAATGATTAACGGCGGTAACTGGTCCTTTGTGCAGCCCAAAATCCCAGAAGGGTTCCTTCCGGATTTAGATAGGGAATACCCTATCTTATTGAGAGAGTCTCTTTCAAAATGTTTATAAACATTATGTCCAAACCTAAACTGTAGTTTATAAATACGAGTTTTATTTAAGACAATAAACGTATATGTCATACGCTCATAAACGAACTCGATTATTGAAAGAGTATTTTTTCTCTCACGCTTATGAAGTACTATTGCTAGATATCTATTATAAGGCCATCGAAAGCGATTTCGGTTGCTGGAAATATCTTTCTAGCCTCTTCCAGCAGCAGGCTGTGATCGGAATACCTCGGACTAATATGGGTAAGGAGGAGTTTTTTGACATCTGCACGTTTTGCAAGTGATGCTGCGTCTTCGACCGTACTGTGCATACGTTCGATAGCTTCGGATTTCATAGACGAATCGAATGTAGCCTCGTGAATAAGAAGATCTGCACCCCGAGAGACCTCAAGAAGGCTGTCATCCCCAAGACAATCACCGCTGTAGATGACTTTCCTTCCAGTTTTTTTCCAGGTCACATCCTCCAGCTTAATCTCGCCACTCTTGGTTTTTACTTTTCCCTTTTCCTGGATCTCCCGGAACACTTTCCCACTCAGCCCGAGAGAGTGTGCTTTTTCCTCGTGGAATTTGAGTTTGGTCTCTTCCTGGAAAACAAGGCCGTGGGAGCCGCGGCAATGCTTTACTGGAACAGCGAACACACCAAAACCTTTCCCACTATAGAGCTCGCCCTCTTTTATTTTTGAGGTCTTTGCAAAATGATAGCCATCAGCGTCTAGTCCCCAAGGAAGAAATAGGCTGATGGTACGTGGAGATGGAGAGGAGAGTTTAAGTGTTTCGAGAAGACCAAAAAGGCCGAGGTAGTGGTCGAGATGATTATGGGTGATGAAAATTGCATCAATGCTACCATAACCGACTTTGTATTTCATAAGCTGCCTTTGTGTCCCTTCACCACAATCCCACAAGAGAAGTTCGCTCTCGTATTTTATTGCGATTGAAGGCATACCACGAGAAGTTGTCGGGGTGCTTCCCGATGTGCCAAGAAAAGTAACACGAAACATGATAGATAGTAGATGAGAACTGGTTAAAATTATGCCGATTTTTTCCACAGCTTACATTAACACTAGACGAAGCATCTTGATGGTGTGGATCAATGTTGAAGAAAACTAAGATTTATAAATTTTGTATTACAAGATTAGTATTATGGATATTGTAATATCAGCACGTGTTCCAGAGGAGGAATTAGAGATACTCAAAAAGAAAAAGAAGAATATAAGCGAGATAGTACGAACAAGTATAATCGAAGCTGCGGAAAAAGAAAAACTCGAAGAATCACTTCAGTGTATGGAAAGATTATCCGGTGCGATAAAAAAAATAGACAGGCAAAGTTTTTTGCGCTCAGTACGGGGGGATAGGGATGAAACTCATTGATACAAGCGCACTTTATGATATAATAGCTGAGGGTAAAAAAATAGAAAATTTTTTTATTCTCGACCTTACTCTTTATGAATTTGGAAATGCTTTGTGGAAGAATAGAAAGAACCAAAAATGCCCATTGATACTCAAGGATTTTAGAGGACTTGATCTTAAGATAATAAGAATTGATACCAAGGATATTGTTGGTATTTTTGATATTGCACAACGCAATTCTATAACTGTTTATGATGCAGCATATGCTTATTATGCAAAGAAATATGGATTAGAACTCATAACAGCGGATAAAATGCTACAAAAAGTTTGGGAGAAAATTAAATAGGTCATCTTTTTTAAATTTCCCTTCGTCGGATAGTTATGCCGCAAAACTTTTTCATCATTGGTTCACCAAAGGTCGGAAAGACTACTTTGCTTAAGAAACTAGTAAACGAACTTGGTAAAGAAAGTGGAAGGAAAATAGGGGGTTTTATCTCACCGGAAGAGAGGCATTATGGCACACGAACTGGTTTTAGTGTTATGGATATTGAAAGTGGGAAAACAAACGTACTTGCTAGCATAGAGGGCGATGGGCCACGAGTGGGCAAATACCATGTAGATGTAAAATCATTTGAATCAATAGCACTACCAGCGATGGATAGAAATTACGAGATCATGATTATTGATGAGATAGGGATTATGGAGCTTAAGAGCCAGAAATTTTCAGATAAGCTCGATGAATTAATTGATAGCAGGGCGTCCATCGTAGCCACCCTTCATCGTGATTTAGTCGATCGGTATGGATTATATGGGGAAATTTTTGAGCTTACGCAGGAGAATAGAGAACGGGTTTATTTCCAGATAAAAGAACGTTTAGGTGAAGTGAAAAAAGTTGCTGCAAAGAAAGAGGAGAAGACTAAAAAAAGCAAAAAAGTAAAGGATGATGATGAAGATAGGGGCAGCACACAAAAAGATAAACGGGCATTTTTGGACCACGTTCGAGAATTAATTGGGGTTTAGTGTTTTATCCGGATTTGGGATAATAAATGTATTTTTAAGGTTAAATGTGGATATACATAACCATATGACTGCACAGACATGCCAGGCAAAACAGGCTTGGAAAGAATTTGATAGAGCTGGTCGTTCGATATTCCATTTCAAGGAATATCCCGCAGTTGTAGATTTTGTGAAAACGGCCATACCGCCACGAACACGAGTTGCCTTGTTTGGAGGGGGGAGAGGAGCAATCGCAGAGCTGCTTGCAATTCCTAGATGTTCATTTGTAACAATTGATATCGCAGATATTTCAAGTCCCTATGTGGCGCACTTAAGGGCGGACATTGAACTGCAACTTTCACGAGAAACAATTGGTTTAGATGGAAAAGACAGGCTGCATACAACAAGTCTTTTTTCGCTTGAGTATCTGGATATTGCACAAGTTGTCAAAAACGTGACTGCAATCCTTAGAGAGCACGAAAGGTGGGTAGTTGTTTGCCACCATTCAGACTCATTCATCTTGAAGAGTTTTGGTGAGGTGCCAGCTTTGCTTGACATTTTAGAACTGCTTTTACCAGCAGTTGAAGTTAGGGAGAACAGTATTTGGAAAACAGCACTTGAAGAAGCTGAAAAACGTGTTAGATACTATTTTCCTCATTTAATTCCAGGAGATATTTCGCTAGTAAAAACTAGTACGATTAAGATGAGAAGGTTAGAGGATGATTTTCTATTAGCTAGCGACCACTCAAGAGCAGCAAGAATTGGGCAACACTTAATTCATTTTAGATATGCGATAGAGGAAACAGAAAAAATGGGAATGGTGCAAACTCGAATCTGGGAGTTTTATAGAAAGTCAAAATTAGAAAGAGCAATAAGCGAAAATTTACTCAATAAGAGTTTGAGGGAACCTGGCGATTTAGACATGTTTTTCTGCGGGAGATTTGACTCAGTTAATTCGGAAACATTTTTGGATAACCATGGTAAACCACTTGCGATTGGGGTCGTTTATAAGAAAAGATAGATTTGGGCCCGAACATGTCAAAATTTTTGGATTAGTCGGTTAATATCTTTTGAACTTAACATCTTGGGTTTTGTTGTTCTGTTCGTTTTGCATGGATTTTTTCAGAAGTTGCAAGACAAAACATACTTATATAAATCTATATACTATATAATATTATATAGGTGATAGAGATGCAAAGAGCAGTTCAGGAAGTATTGCACTATCCGAGACTTGATACAGTTATTATGGTCGAAGAAACGATAAAAAAGGCAAAGACCTATCCGACAAAGGCACAGCTACTCAGAAGCCTTCCTAAGAAGGTAATGTATCAGACCTTCCTTTTGATACTTGACTATCTGGAAAAGTCAAACAAAATATTAATAGACAAAAAGGACGGCAGGGTCATCTGGATATGGAACCCTAAAGGCGTTGATGATGTTTTGAAAAAAGGATTAGTGATCCGGTGAGCAAGGAAGTTCTGGTGGGGTTTGCAGATGAAAAACCCTGCGAGGTTTTTACTGCCTCCAACCTCGTAGCAAAAGGAAACTGGATGCCCGATGCAGGATGCGAGGGGAAGAAATTGGGCCCGCGCGGAATTGAACCGCGAATCTTCCGCATTCTCAAAACTTTTCATCAAGTTTTTGATGAAACTTTTTCCTAAAAAGTTTCTGTGAAGCGGACGTCTTAACCACTGTCAATTTCAACTTTTTATAATCCAAGATAGATCTCAGATTAAAAAGTTGAACCAAAAACCGATCAGCTAAAAAACCGCGAACGCGGTTCAACAACCAGTTTTGGCCCCACCTTTTCCTAAAAGGTGGGATTCGACTACGGGCCCGTGATAATTAATTTTAAGGAAGTAATAAATAAGTGATAGGATTGTCAAACTTATGAGATTTTTTTACTTCCTTCTGCTCTTTTCATTGGCATATGCAGTACCAGCAGAACTTGAAGTACTAAAACAAACCCAGGTTGGTGTTGAGATAAATAGAACATATACAATTTCAATAGAAAATGGTATACCCGGACTAACTGCACTGGCAGGCAAAACATACACCACCAATGTCGTAGAAAAAACAACAGGCTTATTCCTGAATAATGATGGGGATATTATGGCTCCTTCACTAACAGATGAACGCTATGAGAAAAAAGCACTTTCACAGGTTAGTGAAGAAATTATGCAGGATGTTGCAAAAGTTGAGCACATAAAAAAGTTCGGCAGGGAACCGGATAACCAGGAAATAATAGACTACATTAATTATTTCAAAAAAGAATACGGCGATATAGCATCAATGTATGGAAAATTCAAAATAAAAAAAGATTATGAAACATTTACAGTTCTTTATCAGTTAGATCGAATTCCAGCACAATTTATTTCTGATGAAAATGGAGTGATGCTCCTTGAAATACCTGCAGGAAATTACCCTGCAATTTCTCTTGTTAATAAAAGCATTGCAAATGGAAGCAAACTTTACGCAATCGATCAAAACGAATCAAAAACAATAGTAGTTGAAGATTCCAATCTTTCGGAAATTTCGGTGGATAAAAAAGTGAATGATGGCAGCATAGTTCTGGATGAAAATTATGATGTTGTCGGTTATGGAATTGGATCTAAAATCAAAGCATCTTCTTCAATACTCGAGCAGTTAGAAGCACAGAAAATTCTAAACAATGAAACCTCATTAACACAAAACTACCTAAAAGCAATAAAAAGCTATGAGAATGGAGATTATGAAACTGCAAAAAAAGAGTTGGAAGGGATACTTAGGTTAAACCCTGAAGATTCTTTTGCCAAGAGTGAGCTTGCAAAGATTAGTGGTCGGTTGGATTTT
>JAHFFJ010000079.1 GCA_023248035.1 Microcaldota archaeon | reverse complement strand
CGGTAAATGAAGTTGGCGATGTGGATCTTGGCGAAGTACGAAGATTGCCAAAGGGAAAGATAATAGATTTCCCATCTGCCAAAGTGCCAAGACTTATAGGTAGAAAAAGCAGCATGATAACTCTCCTCAAGGATTATACAGGAGGAGACATTATGGTAGGCAACAACGGATATGTTTGGATGAGTGAAAAGAGCAACATACCCCTTTTGCTTAAAGCAATAACAATGATAGAAAAGAATGCACACAAGTCCGGTCTCACCGATCGGATGGCTGAATTTTTAAAGAATGAAAATGGCGGCGAGATAAAACGCAGCGAACCAGGTGATGATTATGTCTGATAGCAAAGGTAAAGTAGAATTGATAGTGAATGGAAAAAGAATGGATGGCCGAAGTGCTGATGATCTGCGAGATGTTAAGATACAGGTTGGAATAATAAACGAGGCAGACGGCTCAGCCTATGTTGAATGGGGCGGAAATAAGATAGTATGCGGCATTTATGGACCACGTGAATGTATTCCACGCCATGGCGCAAGCCCATACCACGCACTCATAAAGTGCAGATATATGATGTCACCATTCTCCTCATTAGAAGAACACAGCAGAAGCGGACCTTCAAGAAGGAGTAATGAGCTTTCAAAAGTCATAAGGGAGGTTTTCGAAAATCTCATAATAGCAGAAAAGTTCCCCAACACCCAAATAGATATTTTTATAGATGTACTTCAGGCTGATGGTGGAACAAGAACAGCATCTATAACTGCTGCGGCAGTAGCACTTGCAAATGCAGGAATACCGATGAAGGACATGGTTTCTGCAGTTGCTGTTGGTAAGGCTGGAGACATGCTTGCTCTTGACCTTAATAAGCTTGAAGATAATTTTGGAAAGTCTGACATGCCACTTGCCATATCAAATAGGGATAAGAAAATTTTACTGGTGCAGATGGATGGACTCCTTACAAAAGAAGAAGTAATGGAAATGGTAGATATGGTAGAAAAGGGTTGTGAAAAAGTCCACCACATACAGACTGAAGCGCTAAAAAGATTTTACCAAGACGGAAATGAAAAAGTAAAATGGTGATCACATGGGAGAAGAAGTAAAAGATGTAATAATGTCCCACATAAGGCGGGACATAATGAATGGTACACTTAGTACAGGAATACGTTTTGATGGGAGAAAGTTTGATGAATATCGCCCAATCGAAATACAACGATCGGTCATAAAAACCGCAGAAGGATCTGCAGTGGCAAGGATAGGAGAAACCCAGGTACTTGTAGCTGCAAAATTCGATGTTGTAAAGCCATTTGCAGACCGACCCAAAGAAGGGGTTATGATTACAAATGCCGAACTTCTTCCGATGGCTTCACCCGGATTCGAACCAGGACCACCAGATGAAAATTCGATAGAGATGGCAAGAGTAGTCGATCGTGCACTAAGAAGTGCGGAATGCGTCGATGTAAGTTCCTTCTTCATAGATGATGATAAGGTGCTTGGGCTCTATCTTGATATTTACGTATTAAATCACGCAGGCAACTACACCGATGCTGCCACATTAGCAGCAATCGCCACCTTAATGGACACACAAATGCCAAAGATAGAAAATGGTAAAATAGTACGTGGTGAATTTACAGGACCACTAAACCCAACTTCTTTACCGGTTACAACAACCATGGTCAAAGTTGGTGAGAACTGGCTTGTAGACCCTTCACGAGATGAGGAACGGGTTCTTGAAACTGCACTTACGATAGGAACTACAGAAGAACATGTGTGTGCTATGCAGAAAGGACGAGGCTCATTATCAAAAGAAGAGCTATTTGACGCTATGGAGATAGCTTTTAAAAGAGGAGACGACATAAGAAAATTACTAAAAGAATAGGTTACTCGCTAAATTTTCACTTACTATTTTGTTTTACTTCTTTAGTGAAGTAAACAGGATGACGTTTGATGAAACTTTAACCGGAGTATGTTAGGAGGAAAGTTTCATGTACACTGCAAGATACGGAGCATCGATAAGAAAGCTTGTTGACAAAGCCATAACTGCAAAGAGAACCAGGTACGAGTGTCCAAAATGCCACAAGCTAAAACTAGGACGTAAGGGAACTGGAATTTGGGCATGCAAATCATGCGATGCAGTCTTTGCAGGCGGAGCTTACGCATTTAGAAGCGAGGCAGGCGAAATTGCTGCAAGAATGATCGCTGAATATTCAAAATCAAGTTAGAAGAACGGATAAATATTGACCGAAGTCGATAAGGCTGAAGTTTCAAAATTTAACCGGTGTATGTACGGAGGAAGTTTACATGGGAGATTATAAAGATCCTAAAACTGGAGCGCTTATGGCAGTAACAGGTGAGAAATTTGTATTTCCCACAAGCGGAGCGAGATTACTTCTTAAGACAAGGCCACCAGTAGCAAAAGAAATAGGCACTGACTAGTGGTTTGTGTGCTCACAACTAGCAGATACCCATCAATAGAAACCAGACAAAAAGCCAGAACCATCGCAAAGACAAATGGGCAAAAATTTGTTTCACGAAGTAAAAGGACAATTGCGCAACTAGTTAGTATGGCAAGACGAATGGGAGAACATACTATAACTATAATCGAGGAAAAGGATAAAAAACCCTCAAACATAGCCACAATAGTTGTAGATGAACTTGGTAGATGGAGTTGGAGTGCTGATGAAAGCAACGTGCCTGATTAGAGTAGAATTTCCAGATAGTTCAGCTGCAAAATCCGCCAAAGAAGCACTTTTGATTGAAAGCGAAGTTGGAAAAAGAGCAGCAACACACATAATAAATAAAGGTAACATACTTGAAGTAAAAATAGTTGGAGAAGACATAGTCGCCTCGAGGGCGGCTGCAAACACCGCTTTGCGGGCATTGCAGGTCTTTGAGGGTATTGAGGTGTGATGAATGGTAAAAGAAAATGACTTGAATAGGGAACTTGTTGAATACGAAAACATGGAAAAACAACTCGAAGTACTGCTCATACAAAAACACCAGCACCAGATACAGATGAATGAGATTAAACATGCACTTGAAGAGCTTAAGAAAAGCAAGGGTGAAGTTTACCGCTCAGTTGGTTCAGTACTGCTCCACACTACAAAGGAAGCTGCTGAAGCCGACCTTAAGGAAAGGGATGAGTTAGTAGAGATAAAACTAAATAGTATAACAAAGCAGGAGGAAAAACTCCGTGCCATAGTGATGGATGCCCAGAAAAAACTCCAGGAGAAAATGAAGGAATATGGAAAAGGTGGCGGAGTATAGAGCAGAATTTCAACGCTTTTTAGCAAAGAAGGTAGTAGTACTAACGCATAATCGTGCGGATGTCGATGCACTTTCTTCTGCTTATGCGGTAAGCAAAGTAATACCAGGGAGTATAATTTGCACTAATGAGGATATGAGTGAGGGTGCAAGACTGCTTGGAGAA
>JAHFFJ010000037.1 GCA_023248035.1 Microcaldota archaeon | reverse complement strand
CGAATGTCAATCTAACTGGCGTTATTTTCGATAGTCCAGGTGGCAATTATGCCAATTACACCAATCTTTCATTACGCGATGCGGTGAATAATGCAGGTTATACGATAGATTGGGATGTCAATACGTTATCTCTACCTGGGGGATACACTAGCTTTGAACAAAAGTTTGTAACAATATCAAACTTTTCAGGAGCAGTTTCCATAGACACAATAACTTGGAATTGGTTACAATCAGAAACCAGTGGATATCTTGAAGGTAACTTCGAACTTTGGAAATACAATAGTACAGATGGATGGGTACCACTGAACAACACGCCAGATACAGGAAGTAATACGCTAGCGTTATCAGCTGTTAATAAGTTCAGCATGTTTACTATCTTCCAGAATAACACCCAAACTCCAAACAGTGGAAGTGGCGGAAATGGAGGAGGCAGTGGTAAACCAGATCTTGAAGTTGCTTTGGATGCTACATGTAACGACAATTTAGTTACAATAACTTCTGGAAGCAAAAAAATAGTTGATGCAAATGTCTTCGTTAATGGTGATCCACTAGGCAGCAAGACTGACTCCAATGGACAAGTAAGCTTTGCATTTGCATGTGGCGAAACAGTTACAGTAAAAGCTGCAAAATCAGGTTATGATAGCCAAACAGAGGACTTTGAAACTGTAAGCTGCAACCTTTGTAAACCACCAGAGGTAACTTGCAGTTGTGGTGTAGTACAGAACAACCAGTGTGTTCCTTACCAATGTTGCAGTAATGCAGGATGTGGAACTAGCCAGGTTTGTACTAATCATGCATGTGTGGATAAGCCTGAATGTACCAGCAATGCAGACTGTGCAGGAAATGAGAAATGTACTTCCGGTAAATGTGAGGATGTAGTTGGGAAATGCGGATATACATTAAACCACGTTTGGGTGAATTATCAGTGTGGAGATTCTCCAGATTGTCCAGCTTGTCCTTCAGGATCGGTTTGTACAAATAACAAATGCGTACAAAATGACGTAAAGTGTCCAACTAGCGGATTTGTAGGCGATAAGAAAACATGCAGCGCAACCACAGATGGAAACGCTTGTGTAAACTGCGACTACAAGGTTACTGATCCATCAGGAAAGGTAGCTAACGGCAAGACCGACGCTAAAGGTAACTTCGAACTGTCATTATCAGAAAAAGGTTCTTATCTCGTCTCCTTGCTTAAGAATGGCGGAGTAGTGAAGAGCGTAACGGTTCAGGTAGTACCAAAGAGTACACCAGATGAGCCAACCAAACCAGTAGCAACTGATTCTGGTTTATCTTCATTGCTATGGCTACTTCTTCTCTTGATAATTATCGTAATTGCGGTAATTTACCTAAGAAGAAGAGGAGAGAAAGGTAAGGCCAAATAATTTTTTTTCTTTATTAAATCTTCTTTTTATAACTAATTTATGGAAATAGTATTTCTAGGAACCGGAGGCGGCCGGATAAATCTCATAAAACAGGTTAGAGGAACTGGTGGATTTAGGATTAATTCTAAATCAGCAAATATTCATGTTGATCCTGGACCTGGAGCTTTGATATATTCGATAAAAAATGGACAGGATCCTCTTTCTTTAGATGCTATAATAGTTACCCACAACCATACCGACCACGTTTCTGATGCAGCAGTGATGATAGAGGGCATGACCAGTTATTCGCTCAAAAAAAGGGGCATTGTTATCGGAAGTAAGAAAACTTTAGAAGGTGAAGAAAAAGGAATAGGAAACTGGCACCAATCACTTGTAACAACTTATACTGCTCAATATGGGGATAGTAAGCACTTTAAGACTGCTAAGGGAGAATTCGGTATAGAGATAGCAAAAATGAAGCATGACGAACCTACAACTTTCGGCTTTCGATTAACTATGGATGGTAGGATAATTGGCTACATAACCGATACCGAATATATAGAAAGTTTGGTTGAACTTACTGATTGTGATCTTTTGATAGTCAACTGTATAAAGCCCCAAAGTGATGGTTATCACGGCCATCTTACTTCAGAAGACGTGATTAAGATACTAAGAACTGCCAAACCAAAAAAATGTGTAATAACCCATCTAGGTTTGAAGATGCTAGCCAAAGGACCTAATGAGGAAGCGGATAGGATAACTAAGGAAAGTGGGATTGGGACTATAGCAGCAAAAGACGGGATGAAGATTACTCTATAGTGGAAAACACTTGGGGGATTTGACTTTTTAGCAAAATTTGATAAAAAAACAGGTAGAAACGAGTATTTTTAATAACATTAGTGGTAACTTATATAGGTGATTGGAATGAGAATTAAAGATCATACTTCAAAAGATCATACACTTTCACGAAGACATTTATTGAGAGGCGCTGCAGCTGGGGCTGCATTGCTTGCTTCTGGATTATATCATTCTGATGCATCCGCACAGACGGTGAAGGTTGGTACTGCTATTGTTCAGATTCAGAGCCTTAGTGATACGATTGCTAATTTAGATAGACAGACAGAACCATATAGAATGTGGGAACGAAAAGAAAGTGGAAAGTATAGTAATGCTGTTGGAATGCCAACACGGGGGAAAAAAGACTTCGTTGCAATAGCCGTTATTGATTCTAAAGGCATGTCTTTTGGTATGAGTTATAATGAGTCTGTCACTGGTGCAGTTAAAACTTTAGAACTACCAACCGATGGTAGATTTGATGCTTTTCCTAATATGTTTCAGAATGCTACAGGAAAAACAATAGAGAGAGTAAAGATTTACATCGAAGAAACTACATCAAAATCGAAAGGTGATCCAGTAGTAACTGTTATGGCAATACCCGTAGATGCTAATGGCACTCCGATTAGTTATAAGGGAGGGTATTTGGCTATGGGTATTTCATATTATCCAAAAAGAGGTACAGCAGGCGGAGATATGTGCCTCCTTTTGGAACCTGGGGTGCAAGGACCAATAGCTAGCTTATAAATTTTTTGTGATAAAGTTGGTTTTATGGCAGAATTTGGCGAAATACCTGAAACCAGCAAAGTAGTGCCCCGTAGAACTGTTGATGAGATAAATGCGGGAACCAATCAACAATTCCATTCCAATTGCAATACAATAGTTTCTACTTATCTTCAAAAAATGGGTGCACCACCCGCAACAAAATCGTATTTTACACCATCAATAAGTGAGAAACTAGGAGACTACGTAATCAAAGGCGATAGAGACGGATTCTTGAGAACAGCAAATGCAAAACTTACTGATGAGCAAGCTATCCAACTCCTACGCGACATGGAAATTGCCCGTAGAAGGAACTTAGAAACGAACCTTGCTGTTGGTTATGCTCCAGTACATGGAACTGAGCAGGGTAAAGAGATACTCAGAGAAGGAAAAAATAATGCTAATGAACTTAAGAAACAAGGAGATTTAGAGGGGGACCCACAAACACGATTCCTAATTGAATGTGGTAAAAAACTTACTAACGACCAGCAAAAACAGGATATGTTAATGGCTGCATTGGAAGTTGGATTTACAGCAGCTTCCATCTTTGCAGCAGAAATGGGATTCGCAAGACCAGAAACTGCGAATATGAGTGGGGCAGTGAGGGAACGGGTAGACCAATTGATGAGGGAGATGCGGGATGAACTAGAATCTCTTAAAACACAAGAAGATCCAAAAGCCAGAGAAGAGTATGATAGGCACTGTGCAGAATTAGAGGCAATGGTAGGCCCAAGACATGCCAAAGAGGCAATAACCCAACTTGAGCGCCAGGATGGGGAACGGGATGATCTCATAAAAAGAACGCTCGATAATGATGTTGAACTTGCACGCAGACTCCATCAGCACGAACTTAGAGGAGTAAGTCCTAGGATGGCCTAGTTTTATGCTCCAGCAACGCTACGATAGAACTATTGAGGAGAGATGGCAAAAGAAATGGCAGGAGGATGGAACCTACCAATTTAACGAAGATACAAAACCTATTTATTCAATAGACACTCCACCCCCATTCACCAGTGGGGAACTGCACATGGGCCATGTTTTATCATACAGCTATTTCGATTTCGCAGCACGATTCAAACGAATGAATGGTTATAATGTCTATTACCCTCAAGGTTGGGACACCCAGGGATTTCCAACCGAAATGAAGGTGGAAAAAAAATACGGACGATTACCTCCGGTGCAATTTCGTGAAAAATGCATGGAATGGACAGTGGAGATGATAGCCAGAATGAAAGAGCAAATGAACCAGATGGGATTTAGCCCGGATTGGAAATTCGAATACCGAACGATGGATCCTGATTACCATAAAAAAGTCCAACTCTCGCTGATAGAGATGCATAAGGACAAACTAGTTTACCGTGACAAATACCCAGTTTATTGGTGCCCAAGATGTGTTTCAGCAGTTGCCAAAGCCGAACTGGATGATGAAGAAAAGGATGGAACCCTTAATTACATAAAATTCATTGGACCAGATGGCAAAGATCTTATAATTGCCACAACAAGACCCGAACTTTTGCATGCATGCGGAGCTATCTTGTTTAATCCTGAGGATGAAAGGTACAAAGGCCTAGGTGGGGAAGTAACTACACCACTTGGAAAAAAAGTGCCACTTATACCAGACAAAGAAGTTGATAAGGAATATGGTTCTGGGGTGCTAATGGTATGCACATTTGGAGACAAGATGGATGTGGTATGGATGCACCGCCACAAATTACCTCTTTACGAAGTAGTTGATCAATATGGTAAAATGATAAATTCAGGCTCGCTTAATGGCCTTAAAGTAGCAGATGCCAAAAAGAAAATTATAGAGGAACTCGGAGAAAAAGTAGTTAAAAAAGTGCCGACAAAGCAGGTAGTCAAAGTACATGATCGATGCAAAACAGCAGTCGAACTTATTCCGTCCTTACAATGGTTCGCCGATATAAGAACTACAGCTAAAAAAATCAAAGAAATGGCGCATATGATAAAATGGACACCAGAATTTGGGATAAATTACCTGATAGACTGGGTAGAAGGAGCGGAATGGGATTGGGTAATTTCACGCCAGAGAGTTTTTGGAACGCCCATACCTTTTTACTATTGCGAATGCGGCCTGACAAAGCCGGCTGATGACCTGCCGTTTTATCCTGAAACTGCCCCAGAGAAAAAATGCGAATGTGGAAAACTGATGAAGCCTGAAACGAGCACTTGCGATTGCTGGGTGGATTCAAGCATAAGCCCATTGATAATTTCTGGATGGCCAGATAAAGAAAAAATGAAAAAACTATACCCGATTTCGCTAAGACCCCAGGGTGTGGAAATAGTTAGAACCTGGGCATTTTATACAATTTATAGAAGCGGAGTGGCACTAACTGGAATTCCGCCATTTAAGGAGATATTACTTAATGGAAATGTACTTGCACCAGATGGCAAAAAAATGAGCAAAAGCCTTGGAAATATAATCTCCCCAACTGACCTTCTAAAGGACTACCCTACTGATGCGATAAGGCAATGGGCAGCCCTTAGCGGGGCTATGGCAAAGGATAGGCCATTTAGTTTCGAGGATATAAAATATGCCAAAAGCTTCCTCACCAAAGTGTGGAATGCTGCAAGGTTCGTGGAATCTTTCCCCTCAACTGGAAATACGGGTAAGCCAAACATGATAGACCGTTGGATACTTGGAAGGCTTAGTCGAACGATCAACGAATGTACAGAGCATATGGAGAAATTCGAATACCATCATGCCATGAGCAAAATTTATGCGTTTTTCTGGCACGATTTTTGTGACAACTATTTAGAGTATGTAAAGCATCGCGTTTATGGTGAAAATGGCGATGGCGCAAAACAGGTTTTAAGGGAGGTACTTGTGAGTTCAATAAAACTTATGGCACCAATAACGCCCCATCTTTGCGATGAAATTTATAGTAATATGGGCGGGCAGGGAAGTGTACATAAAAGTGCATGGCCCAAAGGTGGAGAGGAATATTCCGAAGATATCACTAAAGTAGAAGTATTGAATGCAATAGTGAGCGAACTTAGGCAGTACAAGTCTAGTAACAAAATGCCCCAGAATGCTGAATTGGAATTGGTGAGATTAAGCCTTCCAGAAGAAATGGATAAAGAACTAATTAGTGAGCTTTATATGATAAGCAAGATAAAGAAAATAGATACAGTTAAGGGAGATTTTGGAGTTACTGTTATATAAGCGAACGAGTTTTAGCAAATTCAAAAATCCCATATACGAGAAGCAGGAAGGAACAACCCCCCAGGATAGCTAAAATTACAAATTCAACAATAGGAAAGAATGAGAATTCGCTATCACTGCCTAG
Source organism: Microcaldota archaeon (assembly GCA_023248035.1). Classification (GTDB taxonomy): domain Archaea; phylum Micrarchaeota; class Micrarchaeia; order Anstonellales; family Bilamarchaeaceae; genus Bilamarchaeum. Next base: position 5,263 of record JAHFFJ010000037.1, on the reverse strand, counting down.
CGCAACTGACTCACGTATTGATTTTTCAAGAAGCCACACACCATTGAATCCTATCGCAACAATAGCGAAAAGAGAGGCAAGAATAAGAGTAATAGGAATGGCAATGCCTTTACCAGTAAGCAGCACTTTCCCCTCTTCAGTTAGTGCATAGTATTTCCATTTATGATTATCATCAACCTTTCTAACAAGCCCTGCTTTCTTGAGCTTTTCAAGATGAATGAACAAATTGCTCTTTGTAGTTTTTAGGAGGGAAGCAAGTTCGGTAATGGTGTGGCGCCTTGAGAGTAATGCTTTGAGGATTTTTATGCGTTTTTCACTCACAATAGCTTTAAGCTTTGATTTTTCAATTATTAGTGAACCCATAAAGTGAAAGTAAGTCTTTTTCATTATAAAGATTGTGTTTTTGTTCGTAAAAAAGAGAACAATATAATGGATGTTTAGAATAGGGAGAGAAAATTAGTCATTATGAACTTACTTATCCTAGTTGCGATTGTTTTTGGATTAACGATATTTTTTGGATTAGCGATATTTATTCTAGTGAATTCCTGTTTCATTTCCGCATGCATAACAAAAGAAAGCGCGATCAAGAGTGTTGAAAATCTTAACTATTACCAGGCATTCCTGGCTATTTATCCGAGTGCAAATGTGTTTTATGAGGGAGATATTAGACTGGGAGAACTTGTCTTATATGACAAAAATGCAGAACTTGAGATAGCTTTAGGAAGCCAGGGAAATATAGAGGTTTTTGGGGCTAAATTTCGTTGTAAAGGGGAAGAATGGCAGTATCTGGTCTACGATGAAAAATATGATGAACTAGCATTTATAGGAAAATTCAAATGTTATTGAGGAATTATCTTTGCAACCACTCTACCTGTAACCACATGCTCAATTGAACTGCAATCAGGCCCATTTTCAGGAGCGCATGAAACATAGGTTATGTTGCCGATAAATCTTTTGACATGGCCTTCCTGAACTTGTTGCCCACTAAAAAGACCGCTAAATGTATTACTAGAACCGCTTGAAAGGTCAATATTCCCTTCAAAGCCCTTAAATGGCTCACGTGTATCCGAAGACCATAACTCGAATTTAACTACTTTTACTTTGTATGGGAAGCCATTGAAGATATTAACGAGCATCTTGCTGGACTGGCCTTCATTGAAGAAAGCAGAATCGCACCTAAATGATGTCCCAAAACTGCATTCTTCTGAAATAAGGTAATTTGGAGAGAGAATACCGCTTGAAAATAGCACAGCAATGACGATTAAAAGCCCTAATATCGCCCAGCCATAAGTTGTTAAGTATTCTACTACAGCCTGACCTTTCATGAGATAACATTCCCGGATACTTATTAAATAGTTTCTATATATGAACAATGTACTATTTGTTTGATGAGTGATATTAATGGCAATAGAAACATGTGGAAAGTGTGGAAACCAGACAGCAAAACTTTTAAAGTGCAATTACTGCGATCGTAATGTATGCAATTCCTGCATAAAGAGTTCTAAAAGAAAGAAAATCGATCATAGATACATTTGCAAGAACTGCTGGAGCAGCATTACAAAACGAAGCATGTTTAAGAGTGCTAACTAGCTTTTCGGTTGGGGAAGCCCGGCAGGTCATATTCCCTAACCAAATTATATAGTCCCTTTACTGAAATATCGAATATAACTAATATTTCTCTTATTGTCTTTCCATCACCACGAGCAGCAAGTACCACTTTTGCTCTTTCGGAATTTATTACTTCTTTTATGTTCAACTCAGAAGCATCAATAAAAGAACCAAGATTAGTACGATCAAATCCTCCAACAGTAGCTATAATATCGATAAGTTTTGCATTTCTCTGCTGAAGGGAAAATTTAAATGGATTATACTTAACTACAGCCGCTCGGATTTTTTCTTCAGAGAGGATAGTAACATTGGCATAATCAAGAGTACCCATAGTGGCACGTTGAACCAGATTGTTTAGTTCTCTTATATTGCCCGGTAGGCCAGTAGCCATTTGGACAATTTGAACGAGAATATCTGGGTTTGGATGCACCAATTCGGGTTCTCTTGAAAGAAACAATTCTATGAAATGATCAATAAGTAAAGGCACATCTTCTATACGATCCCTTAGTGGGGGAACGGTAATATCTACAACACCAAGACGATAGTAAAGGTCTTCCCTAAAGCCCCCGTCTTGCACAGCTTTTTTTAGATCTCGGTTGGTTGCAGCTAAAATCCTCACATCTAAAGTCTGAGCATAACGTGAACCAACAGGCTGGATTTCACGAGTCTCTACAGCCCGAAGAATTTTTACCTGCATAGAAAGCGGCATCTCCCCAATTTCATCAAGAAAGATTGTACCCCCATTAGCAGAACGAAATAACCCAGGATTATGATTATGTGCACCCGTAAATGCACCTTTAGAGTGGCCAAAAAGCTCGCTTTCAATTAGACCTTCTGCAAATACTGGACAGTTAACTACAACAAAAGGTTTTTGTTTGCGAGGACTTTGATCATGAATTGCCCTTGCAACAAGTTCCTTACCAACACCAGTTTCACCAAGAATCAGAACATTGACGTTTTTTGGTGCAACTAGCGCTATTATTTTCCTTAATTTATCCATTGCAGGACTTGATCCAACCATGGTAGAACTAGGCTTTGTAGATTGAAATTCTAGAATTCTGGCTGGCATCGCCATGTTTTATATAAGTTACAAAAAATATATAAATAGTAGTAACTTTTTTGGTAGGAGAAACATGGTAACCCAACTTCACTCTTTACTTATAGCAATCCTAACGAGCCTTCCATCAATTGTATATTCAGCCATGGTTTTTTCAGGAGAATAATGAAGCTTTTTTGCATTTACCGCACCCATAAGGTCTTTTTCGAATTTCTTTATTATGGATTCGAACTCCTTTTCACAAACAACATGGATAGATATTTTATCCTGCTCTTTAAGTTCAGCCTCTTTTCTTAGCATCTGAACTCTTCGCTTTATTTCATTAAGAAGGCCTTCTTCATAAAGCTCCTCATCTATTTTTTTATCGATATGAATAACTCCACCAGTAAATGGACTGCTCGCCATATCGCCTTCCGGTTTCTTATCCACAATTTTGAGTTCTTTTACATTAGTTAGAGAAAGTATGGTATCGGAGAAAGTTGATGCTGCATCGGTTATTTCATGGGATGCTGTTTCGACATAGATAGTCCTTATTGGCCAGCGAACTTTTATACTAGCGGCCTGCCGTGAAACAAGAGCAACGGACACTAATTCTTTGACCACTTCGACCTGCTTTTCATAAAGTAGGTTTATGTCACCATCAGATAAAAGCGGGAGGAAAAATAATGACTCTTCGCCTTCGTACTTGCGGAAGAAACTTTGGTAGAGATGCTCACTTATGAACGGACAGATGCAACCTAGCATCTTTAAACAAGAAAGCATAACGGTATAGATCGTCCACAAGGCACTCTCCCCATCACCTTGTGAAATCCTATCCTTTGCAATTTTCATGTAAAAACGACTAACATCATCCACTATAAATGATCGGAGAGCTTTGGCCGCACGGTTGATCTCTAAAGATTCGAATGAATTACGGAAAACATTAGTAGTAGAATTAAGACGACTTAGTATCCAGAGATCTAGTTTGGTAAGTTCTGGTTTGGTTATTTTCTTCTTTGGATGGAAACGCTCAAGGAAAGAGATCATGTTCAAAACTATGTTAAGATCAGATGTGGATTTTTTCATCTCGTCCCAGCTGAATTTGAGTTCATCCCAGATGGTGTTGCTTATGCCCCATAAACGGAAGCTGTCTGCACCATATTTTTCAAGTATTTGCTCGAGTGGGATAAAGTTCCCAACTGATTTACTCATTTTAACCCCTTTTTCATCCACGAAAAATCCGTGCATCAGAATTTTCTTATACGGACAGGCACCATAACGAACTACACCAGAACCAAGAAGGGAGTAAAACCAGCCACGAATCTGGTCCTGACCTTCGATTATTACATCTGCCCTTTCACTATATTTGGCAGCTTCTTCTGGTGTGAGCGATGCCCAAATGGCATTACCAGAATCAAACCAAACATCTAGAACATCAGGAATTCGATTCATTGCTTTACCACACTTGCATGGTAATGTTATTTCATCAATGTATGGACGATGAAGCTCTTTGAGTGGAGGAATTTCATCCTTTGAACCAACTACACGAATTTCACCGCACATACATTTCCATATAGGAAGTGGAATACCCCAGTAACGTTGTCTTGATATGCACCAATCAGGAGCATTAGATACAAAATCCCTAAAACGATCCTTTGCAAAATCAGGATGCCATTCGGTTTTGTCAATCTCAGTTATCATCTGGTCTTTTATTTTTGAAACTGATATGAACCATTGTTTGGTGGTTACGAAAATAAGTGGAGTTTTGCAACGCCAGCAGTGAGGATAACGATGACGGTATCTTTGTTCGAAGACAAGGGCACCGCTTTCTTCAAGCATTTTTATTACAAGCCGATTTCCTTCACGAACATTTTTACCTGTAAATTCCAAACCAGCATCTTCAGTATAATTGCCATGCTCATCGACTGGGCAGAATGGCTCTATTCCATATCTTTTTCCGATAATGAAATCTTCCGGACCAGTTCCAGGAGAAACGTGGACTAAACCAGTTCCATCTTCTACAGTAACATATTCATCGCTAAGAACTACCTTGCGTTCATAGTACTTGTGTATCCTATTTTGGAATGAAAGCGAATACACCAAATCCTTAAGTTTTCTGCCGGGAAGTTCTTCTATAACCACAGCACTTTTATCTATAAGAGCCATTAATGGTTCTAAACGTTCTTTGGCAACTATCCATATTTCATCGCCCACACGTGCCTTTACGTAGGAAAATGTTGGGTGCACCATTACTGCCATATCCGCAACAAGAGTCCATGGTGTTGTAGTCCATATTATCAGGTATTCCTCAGGTTTTCCAGAGTCAGAATTGAGCTTGAATTTTACATAGACGCTAGGATCGGTTTCTTCATCGTATTCAAGTTCATAATTGGCTATGGTGGTCTCACAGCGATAACAGTAAGGAAGTACATAAACCCCTTCATGAAGTAGGCCATTATCATGGGCTAGTTTGAGGTTTTTCCACGATGAACTTATGTAGCTATCATGATAGGTGATGTAAGGATTTTCAAAATCCATCCACACTCCAAGGCTCTTGAACTGATCACCCATGATAGAGATGTACCTGGTAGCGAACCCCTTACAGTGATCGATGAATTT
>JAHFFJ010000078.1 GCA_023248035.1 Microcaldota archaeon | reverse complement strand
CACGCCCCCTACTGGTCAAATTTTCAAACTGAAGAATAAGAACTCGGCCCTTTCATCCAACGGCTAAAGCCGTTTCTCTTAAGCCCTTAGCCGGAGGGTTTCCCGGGCCGGCTCAACTAAAAAAAGATCAGGTGAAGGAGATTATCTCCGGTTTGCCAGCTGTTATTGGATACAGCGAATACAATATGGGTTGGAAGCTGCGAGTAATGGCGATTTTAACCGAGGGGGATAGACAAGAGATGGTGGGAAATGCTAGGCGATTTATGTTTTCTGCCCGGAAATTAGTGGAAAGAGCATCTGCCCTCAAAAGAGCCGGACAAGAATGGAGGCACAATCCTTTGATATTTGCAAATCGAAAATATTTTGACAAGAAATACGCTAAATTAATCTCAGAAGACTCAGAATGAGAAAATATGAAAATTACTCTATCACGATGGCAGGTTTATCAGGAAGTGCGGATTTAGCCTTATCATGTTTTCCATCCTCTTCAGTAAGAACTTCTATTACACAGCCATAATCTTTTGCAAAGAAAGTTGAACCATGACTAAGAGCTTCAAGTTCCTCTTTTTGTGATAGCTTAGCTGAAATGGAGTGTAGGTTTTTCATAATCTGTTTGACTACATTTTGAACTTCTTTCATAGGCATTTTTTCTGCGGCTGCAGATTTCATCAGTAATTCAAAGGAAAGGTTCGGAATTGATTTTGCAAGTGCATAAAGTTTTCGCTTCCATTCACTGGCAACATATAGAGTAACCTTTGAAGGCTTTTTACCAATAAGGTTGGAGATTTTTTCGATATCCCCATGCACTTTTATTATAAGTTCTTCGCCACTTTCAAGGATCGGATCGATTAGGCCCTCATCTGCTTTTGGAAAATCTGAAACAAAACCATTGTTACCAGATAGATGCCAAAGCTCTTGAGCATAGTGGGGCATAAATGGGGACATAAGAGAAGACCAGATCGGGAGGAAATGCTTTAGGTTAACGCTTTCTGAACGCTTTATATACCATTGAAGATCGCTAAATACTTCATAGAATAATTCGAGTGCAAGTTCACGCATTGCAAGTTGACCATACATCTTTTCTGATTTTTTGATGCGCTGATGAAGACGAGAAAGCAGCCATTTTTCCATCCTTCCACAAGGAGGTAGTTTTGCAACTGAGAAATCTTTGGCCAGTTTCATGATAAGTTCCAGACGAGAACGGACGCCATCAGCCACACCCCTATTAAAGTCAGTGTCACTGGAAAGCTCCGCACCCGCAACAACGGAAAATCTAACAACATCAGCACCATATTCAGCTATTGCCTTCCTAAGGGGCAGGATGTTGCCCATGCTCTTGCTCATTTTCTTACCGTCCATGAGAACAAAACCATTGGTTGCAATCTGCTTTGGCCAGAACTTCTTATCGAAAATCGCAACATGGATAAATATGAAGAAGGGCAAATGATTTCTGATCAGATCTCCAGCACTATGACGGGAATCTAGCGGGTACCAGTAAAGGAAGCTCTCTTTAGCCTCTTTCCATTCTTTAGAAATTTTACTTCTATTTTTTGGTTCTTTGCCAAGGAAGACAAAATCGAAAAACTCATCATCGATTTCACTTTCGGGTATTTGGGTTATGATATGGGCGATTGTATAGTATGCCATGTAGATTGTCGAATCTGAAAGGGCTTCGATTACAAGTTTCTCATCGAACGGGAATTTCGTTCCAAGTCCCTGACTTCGTGCACATGCCTTTTGTTTGAGCCAGTCTATTGTATAGAGATATTCACTCCGGGTTTTTTCCGGTATTATTGTCATTGAGGCAATGCATTCCTTGGTTTTTTCCTTCCATGACTCTTGGGAATAATCAATAAACCATTGGTTTTTGAGAATGGTTGCAACAGTTTCAGCACCACAGCGACAATAGACAGGCTTGTTGTTTATCTCCCAGAAGGGATAGGCGAGTTTTTTTGTGAGCATATCGGCCTTTGTTTTGTCTATAGCAGTTGATACTTTTTCTCCTTTATAGGGGCCAAGAACCATTACTCCAGTAAGTATTTCTTTTTTGTAAACTTCTTTTACAACGTCCTCGAGTCTAGGATCGAACTGGTTTCTTATGCCCAGTGTTTCAATAAGTTCTTTTGCCATGAATTTGTATCCTTCAACTCTGACTACAGGCTTATAGTCTAGGTGAATCCCCATATCAACTAAAGCAACATGATCGTATGGTGCATGAGAAGGAACACTCATCACCATTCCAGTACCAGAATCATCTTTGACATAGTTTGCCGGATAGATAGGAATTTCATCAGAGGTAATTGGATTTTTGGCTTTTTTACCAAGATCAATCAGGTGCTTGCCCAGAAACTCTTCTACGATCTCGAGTTCGAAGCCCTGGAAGTTCATTTTTTCGTACGCTCGTTTTACAATATAGTAGATTTCTCCGGTCTTCTTGCTCCTTGCTTTAACATGACTAAGTGTGGGATTTATCCAGATATTTGTAACAGCATAGATTGTTTCCGGCCTTAAGGTGGCAGTAAGAATGTAACCGTCATCCTTACCATCGGAATAAGCAAATTTGATGGCAGTAAAGTCCTTCATTTCTGGATCAATATCACCTTTAGTATCATGACCACCAACTGCCTGATTATCCTTAGGGCACCATGCGATTGGGTGTTCTCCCTGAACAAGATAACCGAGGGATTTTAGTTTTCGGAACTGCCATTGGATGAACTTACCAAAATGACGATCGAAAGAGTAGAATTTTCTGCGCCAGTCAATAGAAAACCCCATCTCTTTCATGCCCGCTTCTATCTCCTTTGAAAAGTGCATAACCAGATCGGTCGGGTTGGCTAGTTTTTTTGTTTGCTCTGGTGGAATGCCATAGATATTTTCGAAAATGTCAAAAAGCTCCCTATCACCTTCTGCGATTCGCTTTGCCATTGCGAGGATTGGTGTCCCGGTCACGTGGAAGGCCATTGGGAAAAGAACATTGTACCCCTTAAGGCGAAGATAACGGGCATAGATATCGGTTGTGGCATAGGTTCTTGCATGGCCAATATGCTGAGGGGAATTTGGATAGGGAAATGCTGCAGTAACATAGCGCTTTTCCTTTTTTGGATCGGGATTGCTCTCGAATAGTTTAGCTTCTGACCATTTTACAGACCATCTTGACTCAATAGTTTTATGATTTAGGATAGAATCTGAAGTAGAATCCATATAGGTTAAGTCACTGGGAAGAATTTTTATTTCAATTGTTTGTTTTTCAATGTTACATAACATTTTAATCACAACCGTGTTAGACCATATATGTGCACAAGCAACCTATCGCCAGCCGGAAAACATACCAGAGGGAGTAGTCAACTGCTCGCACCCACCACCGGTCATAGACCGGTGGCATGCTCGCTTCGCTCGGGGTGCTCACTTTGAGCAGATTCGACTAGACTGAAGAGGTCTTTCTTATGTGACCACCAGTCCGTGGAATCCAGCCCTTCGGGGGGTTTGGGCGGTGACGGA
>JAHFFJ010000077.1 GCA_023248035.1 Microcaldota archaeon | reverse complement strand
GTCCCAGTCGTGTACATTTTGATTCTCACTCTCATGATATTAGGCTTGTTGCAGCCTTAGAAGTTCCTGCTGCACGAGTTTCAGGACGAGAATTCGCTAAGAAAGTAATGGTCTTTTTTGAGTTGCCTTCCACCCCCTTAGTTGCTCCTCATCACAGAACCCTAGACGAGTTCTATCCTATCTTTAGGCATTCTGCTAATCATCCAGAATTTGCTCCCGCCCTCGATCGTCTTCACCAAAAACTAACCCAACTTTCCAATCCAGATGGCCATGCTGCTTCATTATTAGAACAAATTGCATCAGAGATGGAAACTAGTTGGAGAAAAGCAAAAATAAGTTTGAGCTGGTTAAGGCCAGATGAATCTGTCACTCATGAGAGGGCAATAGACTCTAAAGTTGCTCTTCGGGAGGGAGCATTTGCAGATCTCCTAAAGATTGGGCTTATTCTAGTGGCAAGAACACCACCACCAGAACTAACTAACCTTCTGGAAGAGCATTGTTTAGTCGTGTCAGAGTCATCTGGTGCGTTACCTACATCGCTTCCAGAACACCGAAGGCTCGGGACATAAAACCGACCATGGAATCAATCATATCCCACTTATTTTTGCATAGTCTACTGCGTTTTTGAATAACCTAAGCCCAAGCGGTTCTTTTACTGCCCCCTTTACCCAGTAAGGGGAATTTTCTGGTATATTAAATGCCTCGGGATGTGGCATCATGCCAAATATTCTTCCGCTTTCATCACAAATCCCAGCGATATTATCTACTGATCCATTTGGATTATGTGGGAATCCTGCAAGAGTACCATTTTCATCAACATATTGGAAAACTACCTGATTCTTTTCCTTTAATTCTTTGAGAGTTTGTTCATCTTTAGGTATGAATTTTCCCTCCCCATGGCGGACTGGTACAAACATATAGTCGAGGTCTTTTGTAAAAACACATGGGGAATCTTTATTGGTTTTGAGTATTACCCAGCGATCTTCGTAATGCCCAGAATCATTGGTGGTGAGGCTTACTCTTTGCTTGAAATCTGGCTTTGGCAAAAGGCCCATCTTTACAACTATCTGAAAGCCATTACAAACCCCCATAATTAGTTTTCCTGCGGTGATAAATTCAGAAAGCTGCTCGCTTAGGTGGTATTTCATTTTGTTTCCAAAAACTTTTCCAGAACCAAGATCATCACCAAAGGCAAATCCTCCTGGTACCATGAGCATATTGTAGTTTTCAAGTATTTTTGGTGTTTCTAAAATTTTATTTAAGTGGACTATATCAGCCTTTCCGCCACTCTTTTCAATAGAATATTTACTCTCGTGTTCGGTATTGATACCATAGCCATAGAGAACAAGAGCGTTTAATGTCATAAGAAGATGATGTGAATAAAAGAATAAAAATCAGACAGGAAGAATCTGTAATCCGAAGAAAGTTACCTATCTCCTATTAGACTCGCTATCTGTGCAAAGCGTTGCTCGATTAATTCGCCGCCTTTCTGTGTAGTCTGCAACATTTGGTATGAGAGCCATCCGAGGTAGCGATTCAAATATTCTATATGGGGTCCGAATATTTCCCCAACTGGTTCCCCAACAACTTTATTGATGCTTGTTTTTCGTGCTTCTTCTGCGCCTATTACCATCTTCTCACGGTTAAGTCCAGCTATCACAGGTGCTATTTTTTCTGCAGCTGCTATCATCGATTTTACGTAAAACTGCTCACCGCTATTAAAATCTACTATTATCGCCCCGCTGTCAATTACACCAGAATCAGCTAACCGTACAACCGAACGGTGATAGGTATACCAATCTTCCCATTCACTAGAAAAAATATCATTTGCCGGATAAGGTGTAAGTTCAGCAGAATAATCTCCATCTACAACATGGTTCTTTCTTGCTAGTTTTTCTATTATGATTCCCGCTATCTGGCAAGGTACTGATAATTTACACACAATGGCTGTAAACGCTTCTGTTGAATGGCGTCTGGCTACCCACCTGTCATTCTCTATCCTAAGTTTTAGGCCATCATTATCTTTCTCCCAAATATAACCATCGAACATTTTAGTAGTACCAGCCTCTATAACTGCTCCCCGTTGCCACCTCTCACTAAAACCATGTTCATTAATCTCACTTCTTAATTTTTCTAGGTTAGCTGTGGGAATCCATAATCTACTGGGGAGTTTCATGACCATATTGCTACCTCTACACGTTATCTAAAATACCTATAAGTAGCTCTTTTTGGTAGTTTGTGTTTTTATACTTTTCTAAGGCCTTTTATCCCCTCAAATTTAACAGGAGATCGGGAAAATATGAATGCGTCATTTGCCATGCATATTGCCGCAGTGATCACATTGTCATTTATGTTATGGACCCCGTCTCTTTCCCGTAATTCGTTCGATATCTTACAGGCTATTTGTGCTGCTTTGCGATCAAAAGGAAGGACAGTTACACTACCTGCAAATGCGCTTACTACTTCGGGCTTGTTCACAGTTTCAATCATGTACATCATGGTGAGGCTGGTGATACATATCTCCTCCCGATCGGCATAGTATTTCAATTTTTCAATAGTGGCCGGATCTCCACGAAGAAAATCAAGTGCAGTTTCAAAATCAAGGCAAATTTTTTCCATTCAAATCTACCTTCCAATATATTGCTCTTTTCTTATCCGTTCGACTTTGCGGTGATCAATATCCCCATCTACAATGCTACCAGCAAGGTTTATGATGTTCTTACCTTCATCGCGTCTTTCATTAAGTAAGAAACGTAAGACCTCAGTAAAACTCATACCTTTGGATTTTTTTAGCCGATAAAGATCGGCATAAACATCATCCATAATTGTTATCACTTTTACCATTTGAAAACCCCTCCGCTTTTGGGAAAAGCGGAACCAAAACTTATTGTTATTGTTTTCTATTCGTCAACATATTACCACTCTATCGTCCCCACTTACGTTCATCATCTGTTTCTTAGTCTACGATCGTACAAATTCAAGTCAATGTATTGAGTCAATACATTTAAACTTTTCCGTCGATTTTTGTAAAAGTGTTTCTTTTTTGGTTAAGTTATGTTTGTTATTTACAGACGAAAAAGTAAATCTATTTAAACTCCCGAACGAGCATTTGTTTACTCTCATAAATTTGAGGGAAAAAGGCGACTAAAAAGGTGAAAATATGGAAGATTTGGTAAGATCGGTAATGGGCGAAAATACTCCGCAGGAAAAACAATCATCCTCGGATGCGTTAAGTTCGGAAAGTATAAAGATTGTCACTATTGGTATTGGTGGTGCAGGTAACAATACTATAAATCGACTGATAAAGTCAGGAGTTAAGGGTACTGAACTTGTTGCTATTAACACAGACAAACAGCACCTTAACATTGTCCATGAAAGGGCAAAGAAAGTTTTAATAGGTAAATCAGTAACCAAGGGTTTGGGTGCAGGTGGTTACCCGGACATCGGTGCAAAATCATGCGAAGTGGACCGACCTCTTGTTGAACGTGAACTCGAAGGTGCACATCTTGTTTTCATCTGTGCAGGTATGGGTGGTGGTACCGGTGGTGGTGCAG
>JAHFFJ010000036.1:5529-12142 GCA_023248035.1 Microcaldota archaeon | reverse complement strand
AATGGTGCGGAGGAGTATTGCGCAACGTTAGTTGAAGGCGGGGATCACTAAATGAAAAACCGATATTGTTAAGCGTCTCAATGAGTGCCTGACCAAAGAGAAATGGATCTAAGAAAAATCCCAAATCACATAGTTTCTTTCCGCTCTCGTGGCCGATCGTATACCCATTAACGTGCATCTCATATTTTACTTTTCGAACATCTTCATTTGATGGCTCATAGTGGGAGATAGCGTTGCCGAATCTTTTTACATTAGGTTCTGGCACTTTTATTTTGTGTTTAATCATGTATTATATGTGTTATAATTTTTATATTAAATTTATCCACCAATATTTACCATAAAACCGATATTTTTATATTCTTTTTGCGTTTAAATCGCTTAATGAGAGATTTTAATCTAGAAAAACTTGATAAGAAAGATAAAATGATAATGAATGCGCTAGAGAACAACTCAAGAGCAAGCTTCAAAGAGATTGGGAAAAATGTCGGCCTAAGTGGCGAGAATGCAGAATATCGTATTGAAAGAATGCTAAAAAACGGACTCATAAGCAGGATGTTTGCAGAACCAAACCTCTCCAAACTAGGACTAAAAACCTATAGGATATATTTGAAAATAGAGAACACGACAGAAAAGAACGAAAGAGAAATTTTTGATTATTTTGCCAATCATCCCAGAGCCAGATGGTATGCTGAATTCGAAGGTGAGTGGGACTATACTATCCGCTACGCGCTCGAAAAAGAAGCTCAACTTAAAGAAGAACTGGATGCGCTTACGGTACGGTTTGGTCAGTTCATAAAGGCAAAGGATATCGTGATAACGAGCTATCAAATGTATTTGCCAATAACCTATTTCACAGGTGGGGAACGAACATTACGAGAACTTTATATGGTGGATTCACTTGAAAAAGCTGATCCGTTTGACCTAAAAATACTTTCTGCACTTTGCAATAATTCACGCACAAAAACAGTTGATATTGCAAAAGAGATAGGAATTTCGCCAGATGCTGTTCAATATAGGTTGAGAAAACTCGTTGAGAGCAAAGTAATTTCTTTTTTCACGGCCTGGTTTGACCGGAGAAAGTTTGGCTATGAATATTACAAGGTCTTGATATGGTTACAGTACGCTACAATACGGGATGAAAAAAAGCTTATAGCGTATTGTCAGCAGCACCCCAATGCAGTTTATATAAACCGGGTTATGGGAAATTGGGATCTGGAAGTTGATTTTGATGCTAGAAATGCAGTAGAGATTCATGAGATTGTAAAGAGCCTAAAAAATAGATTTGCAGGTATTATTCGCGACCACACCACATTGACGATATTGAGGGATGGCATTCCCGGGCAAGCAAAAATTCTTTGAACGATGGGGCTAAAGACACAAAAATTCGATGTAGTTAAGATTAGCTCTCAGCGTAATAAAATTTATATATGTACCTATATGTAAAATATATATGGCAGAATACACCACCGTATTACTTCATAAGGAAACAAAAGAGCGACTTGAAAGGTTCAAAGAGTATACAAAGGAAAGCTATGATGAGGTAATAAATAAGTTAATCTCTCTCGTGAACATGATGGCGGATGAAGGTAAACTTTCTGATGAGACATTAAAAGATATACAAGAAGCACGAAATCAGATCAAAAAAGGTAGTGGTATCAGCACAAAAGAGCTTATGGCAAAGTTGGGATTGTGATGTACTACGTGATCTGGTCGTCAAAAGCCCAAAAGGATCTTGAGGATTTGGGAACGGACATTGCAACTAGAGTAATTAATCGAATAGAGCAGATAAAATACACACCCCACCATTTCATTGAAAGATTGGCTGAGGTAGAGGGTTGGAAAGCGCGTGTTGGTGATTACCGCATAATCTTAGATGTTGATGATAAGACAAAAACCTTGGTTATTCTCAAAATCGGTCATCGGAAGAACATTTACAAGAAACTGGATTAGTTAAGATTAACTCATTGTAGCTATAAGTTATTATTATTTCCAAATACAAATCTTGCACGTATGAATCAGAAAAAATTCTTTCTGTGTTAGTCTTGTAATCCGTGACGATGCCGACTAAGAAGACAAAAATTCCATCTGGCATGGAGATGAGCGGCACGATCCTTCTCAGTGGTGGCAGAAGTCCCAGATGCCGATATTTCAAAATTGACTACATCTCTTTAACAACCATTTTCAGAAGCTTAATGTCATTTTCAACATCATCCTCATGGGCAACAGCTACTGTTGAATGAATATATCTTGTGGGTATGCAAATTCCAATCGAAGGTATTCCTCCTCTTATGTTATGAACAGAAGCAGCATCTGTCGCTCCTCCATCTATAACTTCAAGTTGCACATTCACTTTTGCTTTCTTTGCAACTTCAAGAATTTTCTGTGCAAATTTCTTTTCAGCAACATTTCCTCTTGCCCCAGCCTCTACAAGGACAATTGTTGGGCCCTTGCCAAGATAAACTGGTGCATCATCAGGTTTTAGTTCAGGATGATCTCCTGCTACTGAAGTATCTACTGCAATAAATCCCCGTGGTTCCAGACGATAACTTGCTGTCATTGCCCCTTTACCGAAGGTGGAAACTTCTTCCTGGGTTGTTCCCATTAGAATTACATTGTCACTAAGTTGTTCTGCAAGTTGCAGCAGAACATAGCAGCCAAGGCGATTATCGAGCGCTTTACCAGACATCATTTTTGACCCCATTTTCTTGAACTGGGTGGGGAAAGTAACAGTATTTCCAATCTCCACGCCCATTTTCCTGACCTCATCACCGCTTACTGCTCCAATGTCAATGAAAAGGCTCTTGTAGTCAATGGTTGTTTTACGTTCTTCGTCCCTCATAATATGAGGGGGCTTGCTTCCAATCACTCCAGGAATGAGGCCTTTTGAAGTTTTTACCAAAACCTGCTGGTTAACCAATGTACGATCATCAATACCGCCAATTTTTATGAATCTTAAAAACCCTTTCTCATCAACATGTTTTACCATGAGTCCAATTTCATCCATGTGCGCTCCAAGTATGAGCGGATTCTTGGAAAGTGTTTTGTAAGCAATAACATTTCCGAAGTTATCTATCTCTGCCGTTAGCCCGCGTTTCTTGAATTCCTCCAACATCAATTTGGCAACTTCACCTTCTTCCGAACTTACACCATCTGCTTCTGAAAGTTTTTTCATGAGTTCATAGTCCATGTCTACACCTTTATTCTCTTTTCAATTATTCTCCGGCTTAACTTAATAATTATTATGAGCGAATCGGCTACTATGCTTGAGAATACCTTTATTCATCTCCCTACATTTGGTCCAAATCGGGAGCGAGTTCTCTGGTCAAATGGGATATTTACCTGGGAAGATTTTCTTGACCATTTTGGGTCATCCACTCGTCACGAACATTACTGCTCCAAAGTTTCGAGTTCAGTTTATGCACTAAAAGTTGCAGATGGGGAATATTTTTCTACCACTCTTCCTTCTTCAGAAACTTGGAGATGTTTCCCGCATTTTAGAAAGATAGCTTATTTGGATATCGAGACTACTGGGCTTGCACCCCAAAGTGACTATATAACAGTTATCGGACTTTTTGACGGGGAATCCACCCATAGCTATATTCATGGTCAAAATCTTGATGATTTCTCCAAAGACATAGAAGAATACGATGCTGTGGTTACTTTCAACGGTTCATTATTCGATATCCCTTTTCTAAAAAAGGCCATGCCAGGAATAAGAATTCCCAAACTTCACATGGATCTGCGCTTTCTTCTTGCATCATTAAACATTCGTGGGGGGCTTAAAAAAATTGAACAACAGTTTGGTATGGAACGTGAAGATGACCTTAAAGGTCTTAATGGCTATAGTGCCGTTCTTCTTTGGCAGGAATATATGCGCAAAAACGACAAGGATGCTCTGGATAAACTTGTACGTTACAATTCCGCTGATATTGTAAACTTAAAGACTCTGCTCGAATGGGCGTATAAGAAAAAAAGGACACTTACTGGTTTTGATCATATCTACAGCTCCAAAACTTAAACAAATTTTGTCTTGAACCAAATGAAACATAAAACACATTATCTCCAGATCCAAAACACATATTTAATAATTTTATGAGATACAAATAATTCATGAGACTTATTTACATTCTATTAATTTTAGGATTGGTCATGGTAGGTTGTACTCAAAATTATGGTTTCCAAAACTCATCAAATGAGGCTGTAAAAAATGAAAGTATGGAACCTATTAACGATACCGCCCCTGTGTGTGCTGGACCAGTATGTGGTGAGGATAACATTACCTATGCCACCGATTGCGATGCAGAATTGTCAAACATAGTTATTGCACATATGGGCGAGTGTATGTTTAACTGTACTGACAGCGATGGCGGTATAAACACCGAAACTTTCGGGGTAGTTACAAAAGGCTCTAACAAATCTTCTGATTATTGTTCCGAGGGTAAGCTTGTAGAGTACACCTGTCTGGAAAACACTATTGTCTCAACCAATGTTACTTGCCCTGCTGGTATGGAGTGCCAAGAAGGATTATGCGCATTACCGCCTCCTCAACCAGTTACTCAGCCTGGCTGCGAAGGTCCAGCTAAACCAGACTCATTTATCAAACAAACAGTAAGTGCAACTGGAAAGAGCTATGTTGAGCAGTATACTGATTATTGTATAGAGTTTAGTACGGTCAAAGATTATTACTGTGAAGCTGATAAAGTCAAAAATGTAAATAGTCCATGCCCGCCTGGTTATGGATGTAGCCTTGGTCAATGCGAAAAACAAGTCCTAACCTGTAGTGATAGCGATAATGGTCAAGATCTATTAGTACGGGGAAGAACAGTGGTTGTAAAGGGTCTCTTAAACACCTTTGATAAATGGGACGAATGCTATGATGATGGTAAAGTAACGGAATATTCGTGCCTTGAAGATGGTTCTGCAACTTATGCGGATATTCTATGTCCAAGTGGCCTTAAGTGCGCTAATGGCAAATGTATCAAAAGCACCTGTAAAGAGACTGATGCCGGGATCGATATCTACAAATTTGGTATCACCACTGACACAGTTACCAAGAAAGAATCCCACGATTATTGTACTGGGGATCACAGTATAACCGAATACTATTGTTATGGTGATGATGTAGATAGCGTGGATAAGAGCTGTGGTCCAGGCTATATATGCGACAATGACCGTTGTGTCGAGGGAGAAATTTCTTAGTTTAATTTTCTTTCCATTTTTTTACACACTTATTTGGTATAAAAATTATTTTGGCAATTGTCGCAAAAGGCATTGCAAGTATTTATAAATCCTACTTTCGTTTTCTAGTGCCCCCATGCAAATAAGGGAAAAAGGTGACCAATATGTTCGGATGGATTTTGAAAACGGATTGGGATATAGAAAGGGTTATGTCGGTGTATAGGCAAAAATTAGGTAAAAGTATTAGGTAAAAGCCTTTGACCGTCGTTATCTTTTTTTCTTTATCTTTTTTATTTCCTCTCTTCTATATTTTTTTATGAATAATAATCAGATTGTGAATAATAACAAAAATAAAATCAAAACAATTCTCTTATACCTAGCTAAAAATAAAAAAATAAAAAAAGCACCTGTTTTTGATGCTGAAGCTAAAACAGATTCAAATCCATTCAAGATACTTGTTTTTACCATGCTTTCAGCAAGAACAAAAGATGGGACTACTATCCGGGTAGTTGAAAAACTATTCGAGAAAGCTGATAAGCCAGACAAAGTCGCTGCTCTTGGAGTAAAAAAACTCGAAAAAATTCTTTATGGGGTGGGTTTTTATCATGTTAAAGCCAGGCATCTTTTTGAACTATCTAAGATCCTATCCAAGACCGGTAAAATTCCAGATAGTCTGGAGGGTATGATAGAGCTTCCTGGAGTTGGTCGTAAAACCGCAAATATTGCACTTTCTCGTATATTTGGCAAGAACACCCTAGGTGTTGATGTTCACGTGCATAGGATAAGTAATAGGCTTGGTGTTGTGAAAACCAAAAAACCCGAAGATACCGAACTGGAACTTCTCAAAATAATTCCAAAATCGAGCGTAAGAAGCCTTAATCGTAATTTTGTAGCTCTTGGTCAAACTATTTGCCTCCCTAGAAATCCACAGTGTTCAATCTGTCCATTAAACAAAATTTGCCTAAAAATCGGCCTTAAGCAGGTCATCGTATGTTAGTTGCAAAAGAATCGAATCCTTTTGCATTTAGTTTGCGGGCAATATCCTTTGCCTGTTTATCATCTTTAGCAAGTGCAATGCAGCAGCCCCCACCACCGCCACCAGTAACCTTTGCTCCAAGAGCTCCTTCAGATAGGGCAATTTCGTTTATCCTATCGTTATTTTCATCACAAACTCCTAACTCAGAAAGAATACTATGATTCGAATTCATCAGTGTTCCTATCATGTCTATTTTACCTTTTTCTATGCATTTTCTACCTTCCGCAGCTATCTGGAGGTATTCATCCATCATCTGCCCGAATTCTGTTTCGTCAGTCTCTTTGAACTTCCTTACTGCATCTACCATTTTTGCAGTGGGGCTGTATTTGCCGCTAAATGATACCACCATATCGAGCGGTTTTTTCATCTCTATAAAGTCGAATTTACTTTCTTTTTCTG
>JAHFFJ010000036.1:0-5519 GCA_023248035.1 Microcaldota archaeon | reverse complement strand
AAACTCTATTATGCCACCATGAGTGGCAATGGTATTATCGATTCCACTTGGGTTACCATGAAAAGCCTTCTCGCCATTATATGCATGTTTGTTGATTTCAGCAGTATTAAGGTGTAATCCTTTTTCATCTGCAAATGCCCTTACCAATGCCACACAGAATGCTGCAGATGAGCCAAGGCCGCCATAAGTAGGCAAATCTCCAGTTAGGGTGACCTCGAACTTGTCTTTTATTTCCATACTCCTAAGAACGCCATCTATGCCCCCTAAGGTAAGTTCTTCTATTACTTTTTGGTCAGTAACTATGCTGTTTTCGCTGGCTTTTTTTACCTCCACTATTGCAGCATTTGATATTCCGCCTGCAATTGCAGGGGCTCCATAAACAACAAAGTGCTCGCCAAATATAATTATTTTTCCGGTTCCTATTCCTCTTCCCATTTTTTCACCCTTTGGGTTTCCTACCCTTAGTTTTTGGCCGTTTTATATCGGGATAGGCTTCACTTAGCATCTCAGGACTTGCATATGGTTTATAGCCTATTTGCTCAAGCACTTTGCATACCATATAAGCGTCCTCTACTCCATTTAATTTTGGTTCCAGTTCCTTCAATACTAGTACGGCGTTTCCATACGACCTTCGTTTTCCCTTGGCAATAGCATCTATTGCACTATCATTTTTACTCATACCACTAAATTCGAATGATTTGTTGACAATGCTGTTGTTTATACCAGCAAGAATGCCAGAAACTTCGTAATCCTGAACATTATCCAGTCCGAGTTTTTTTATCGCTACCCACTTCTCATATTTACCTATAAATCCTATGAAATCCTCTGTTTTCTCATCAGCCGGTTTTGGTGCATTGAGGGGAACTTTAAAAGGAACAACCGCCTTTTCAAGCAGCCTGTTAAAAAAATAGCTTTCAGCGGCTTTCATAAGTTTGTTGGGGGGAACTTTGCTATCTTTTGGAAGAGCGCTAGCAATCCCATTTTTTATTCCACTTGGTCCGTGTTCCTCAAGGAAATGGCACACTCCACCTACTCCATTTCCAACTTTAGCTACAAATTCATCTATACATCCTGTATTTATTCCAGAAAAAGTAAATGCCCACGGCTCTATTTTTGAACTTATATAACTAAGTATCCCTGCAACTTCTCCAGGTTGCTTCCCGCCAATATCGAATCGTAAACCTAGCTTGAAACTTTTATAAGACCCAGTAAATACTAGTTCGTCGTTTGAATCCATGGGAGTTTATCAAGGAGCATTAATAAAAACCTAATCGCTCAATAGTCACTTACAGCCCCTGTAGCGCAGTCGCACCTTTTGGCTAGGCACGCCCTAAAAAACGCAAAAAGGTGTGTTCAAAATGGTTTGTTAAAAACCCTTCTCGGGTTTTTGGTTTTTGGTCAGTTTAATTTTCCTGCTGGAAAATTCGCTGACCTTTGTAAGCCATTTTTGTTACCATTTCTGTGCGAGCCGATAAGGCGAGCGTACAGAAAAAAGCAAAAATTAGCAAGACTGTCTTGATCAAACTTACAAAAGTTTGAGCGTAACGGTAGCGCGCGTCCTTGGTACCAACTTTTAGGAAAAGTTGGGTCAAAATGGTCTGTTTCAAAACGCTTTCGCGTTTTGAAGATATTTTTGCCTTTTTGGCAGAAATTAGCAGAACTGTTTTTGGTTCTTTTTCCTAAAAAGGACGAAAAGGACGAGGTCCCGAGTTCAAATGCGCTTTTTAGAAAAAAGCGCCCAAAAATGGGTGTACTAAAAGCACTTGAAAATCTCGGCGGGGGCTTATTCTATTCTAAATCATCTAACTCCCTCTAAATCCATCTAGAACTATTTCACTGTGTGGAAATTACCGTCCTTATCTCGAGTGTATCTATGTGCAATCTCTATCTTACAAACAAATACCCCCTCCTTCTCCGCAAGTGGAGACCAAAGACCTTTAAATATATGACAATCCGGACATGCTGGCATGGTTACACCTCAACTGGTCAATTCGTTTTCCCACACTACATTTTAAAACATTGGGCTACCTCTTTCTATAATGCGCGTACTAATTTCGGCAATCTTGATCTTATTGTTATTTGGCTGTGCAGGCAAATCTGTTGAACAATCTTCTCCAACTCCAGAACCTACTCAAAACCTTTCTAATGATACTTATATGAACCAACCATCTTGTATGAAGTACTGCTCAAACCAAACAAACGATTGTAATGGTAGCTGGTCAGCGTCAGGAAACTATCCAAATTGCAATTGCAAATTAGTGTGCAAAGAAAAAGAGAATATTTCCGAACCAGTTTCAAATCAATCTTACCAACCTGCGTCAGATGATCGTTCGCCCTCAGAAATACTAACAGATGCCCTAAAGAAAATAAGTGATGATTTTTACTCTGATCATCAGGGCAGCTTCAATCAGAAAACCTACAGCTGGGAATTATCCCCTCCACCTAATGATGGTTCATTATCCTATTCATCTTATGGGGATGTTAAATTCACTAACAAGACCATAAAGTCCATCCAAAATTCTGGCTTCATTTTGTTTACTGAAAAAGAATCTTCCACAGAAACTATCTACGGTGTTGCTGTTTTCTACGATAAGACCACCATACTTGATGATCTAAGTACCTATGATGTTAGCTACTCACCAGTGCCAATATCAAAAATTCTCCACAAATGCGCTACTTATACCAAAGACTATAATATTGATTCAAATGACAAATGGTCTGTGACTTATTATTTCAAATGTAACAGTATTTCAGATAAAGAATAATCGGCATGATTACAGACAACCCAAGAATTAATAGAAAACAAGAATTAAAATAGAATTTTTTTTAATGTACTATAATTAATAGAAATAATTTAATAGAAAAAGATAATGAAAAATGTCCGGTTAATCTTCCGGTTATAAAGATCTTAAGAATCCGTCCATGCCAACTTTAAACTTGTGCAATGGATTCGCAGTGCATGTGAACTGCTCCTCTCCTTTTGCCAGGGGGGCATTCATTCCAAAACACATTGAACATTCCGGACAGCCTATCATATATTCATTTGTCATGGGTTATCTACTCCGCCGATTGGGATCGGCTTTTTGGTCGCAGATTCCTAACTGAAGTAAACTATTTAAATGTTTGCACCACTCCTAGTCGTGGTACTCACTAAACGCCCCAACCGCGATTTGAACGCGGACATCAACCTGTCCTCACCAAGCCTTTTCTTATCAAAAAACTTTCTAAAAATAAAAAAGGCATGATTCAAAAACAGTCGTTACCATATTTAAAACGGTTTTTGATGAAACTTTTTCTCAAAAAGTTTCAATCGCAGGGTTGCGTCCTATCCAGGTTAGACTATTAGGGCTTAATGAACATATTTAAATATGTATAGCTTTTAAATTACTTCTGCTTTCTCCCAGGGACTTTCGGTTTTCTGTGGCCTATAGCGATTAATTTTTCTTTGAGTCAGGTGATATATTGAAAAGATGCATAACTTGTGGAAAGAACAGCAAAGACTTCGCAGAATTCCCGTGTGCGGAATGCGGGGAATCTATAGTTCGTTGCCATTACTGTCGTGAGAATCGAAATAAATACGTATGCAAGTGTGGAT
The DNA here is from genome assembly GCA_023248035.1 of Microcaldota archaeon. Classification (GTDB taxonomy): domain Archaea; phylum Micrarchaeota; class Micrarchaeia; order Anstonellales; family Bilamarchaeaceae; genus Bilamarchaeum. The sequence continues at coordinate 1,924 of JAHFFJ010000036.1, read as the reverse complement.
TTTCAGGGCCTTGAGTGTTACTATGGAAGAATTAAATGTTGCTGCCCAGATAAAGATATACCTTGCTGACCCATCTTCATCTGAGAGTGTGAAGGCAGATATTGGTAAAATTGCAAAAGTCCAAAAATTCTGGGAAGAAGATATTGGCTTTGGCATAAAAGTCCTAAAAGCCAACATAATGCTTGCAGATTCTGAAGGCGGTATGGAAATTTTAGAAGAAAAGATAAAAAAAATCAACAATGTAAGTGAAATTGAAGTTGAAACAGTTTCTCGGGTGTAATCATGGTAAAAAAACAAGAAAAAAAACCAGTAGTAAAAAAATCACAGAAGGAAGAAAAAGAAAGCTTCCGAGGTATCGTGCGAATTGCAGGTAAGGATGTCAAGGGTGAAATTAATCTTGGTCGTGCATTGTTTGCTGTTCGTGGAATCGGACAGACACTGTCCCTTGCTGCAGCCGCTGTAATAAGCAAAGAACTTTCTATTGATCCAAAATCCCGTGTTGGTGATCTTAGTGAGGCACAGATAGAAAGCATCGATAAAATATTATATAGTCTTCAGGATTATGGAGTTCCCTCCTACCTACTAAATCGCTGTTCAGACTTCCTGACTTCAAACAATCGTCATGTTATTATGAACGATCTTTTATTCGAAAGCGGTCAGGATGTTGATCGTGATAAGAAGATGTTCAGTTGGAGAGGTTATCGTCATACATTTGGCCAGAAAGTCCGCGGTCAAAAAACACGTAATACCGGCAGAACTGGTATGGCAGTGGGTGTGCTTAGAAAGGCTATTATAGCCGCACAAGGTGGCGCAGCAGCCGCTCCAAAAACTGGCGGTGCAGCACCTTCTGCTTCGGCAGCACCGGCAGCAGCAAAAACAGCACCGGCAGTAGCAGCAAAGCCTGCAGCAAAAGCAGAAAAGAAGTGATATTATGGGTGACCCAAGACGATTTCGTAACAAGACTGAACGCCCAAAAAAGCTTTGGGATGTAGATCGGCTTACACAGGATAAGTCTCTTAAGGTCGAATATGGCCTGCGCAATATGCGCGAATTATGGAGAGCTACTGCTGAACTTAAAAAATATCGTCGTGAAGCTCGAAGACTTCTTTCTTTGACAGTAGAGCAGCGTCGTGATGATGGTGTAAAAATCCTCCGTAAACTTGCCAAATTTGGTATACTCAAGGAAGGTTCAGTACTAGATGATGTTCTTTCACTCGAGGTTCGCTCAATATTAGGAAGACGACTCCAGACAGTTGTCCTTAGAAAAGGATTGGCACGTTCAGTCTCTCAATCAAGACAATTAATAGCCCATGGATTTATCTCTGTTAATGGAAACCCGGTAACAAGGCCAGGTTATCTTGTGAATTTAGCAGAAGAAGCTACAATATTGCATGCAAAACCAATCGAACTCGAGAGCAAAACTCCGGAACCGGTAACTGAAGCTCCAGCAGAACAAAAGGTGTTATAATGACTGAAAAAACAGAAGAAGTAAAGAAATCTCAAGAGGAAGTTAAAAACTCTCATCCAAAAGAAGAGGTTAAAAAATCACATACAAAAGTTGAGGATGTTAAAAAAGCCGAACATAAATCCGAAGATATTAAAAATCCGGAAGAGAAAAAGTCGGAAGAAGTCCAAAAAACTGAAGAAGTTAGAAAGCCACGCAAAATACGTCTAGCTGTTGTTCATGTATTTTCTTCGAAAAATGATACGATCATAACTGCAACTGATATGAGTGGTGCAGAAACTTTATCTTGGGCAAGCGGTGGAATGATGGTTAAATCTCATCGTGAAGAAGGTCGTCCCTATGCAGCAATGCAAGCAGCAATCAAAGTTGTTACCACCCTTAAAGAAAAGGGAATAACTCATGTTCACGTACGCATTCGAGCTCCAGGTGGTGCCGGAACAAAAACCCCTGGTGCAGGTG
>JAHFFJ010000035.1 GCA_023248035.1 Microcaldota archaeon | reverse complement strand
ATCCGTATGATTTCTTTTCCTGAAATTCCTTAAGCGGGTAAACTACATACTGTATCTCTCTCCTTAATATTTTTTCTATCCTAAGGATGTTTTTATTTACCTCATCTGGATTTGGTTCACCTATTATCATAAGGTCAATATCACTCTTTGTATGATCGCTTCCACTTGCATAAGAACCAAATATAAAAGAAACCCTGATCTTAGCAACATTTTCCAAAGCCTTCCTAATCAAGTCTTCTATATCGTTTTCTCTTCTTACCATGTCCCGAAGTTCCTTGTAAGAGGGAAAATGCCTATTTAAAGAATAAAAATTACTGTTTGCTACTTTCTCTTTTTTGAGGAGATTTATCTTTGATAGCCGCTCAAGTTCTATCCGTGCCTGATTGGGATTGAGTTCCAGCAAACGGGCAACTTCCCTCAAATGGCACTTTTTTGTTGTGTTTGAAAAAAAGAACTTGATTATTTTCAAACGGGCTTTTGATGTTATAAGTACTTCCAGCATGTATAATTATTTTATACAAATGTTTAAAATTATTTACTAAGCTTCGAAATGCCCTCCCAATTGAAGCTGTCCATTTGGAATTACCCAATAATTCAAAACCGCTATTTCCAGTGAGTATCCAGATTGTGGTGTTGCGCCAATAAGTGAGCCCCTGCTACATGAACGATCATCCTCGGGTTTTGGTTCCATTGCATAGAATCCGATCTGCATTGCATATCCTAGTCGTGCAAGGCGGTGATAAAAATTCCCCATTATTGCAGGGCAGGTTGCAATTTCTCCACCATTAGCTTGTTCCTTTCTCATTGCCCTCCCATTTCCGCTCGCAGAGTTTCGAAGACTGCTTTCGTAAAATATTTCAATCTCTAAATCATTATGAACAAGAAAAAATCGGCGCTCTGTCCTAGTGGCTATTTTCAAATATCTCCCCACTCCTCCTTTACCTTTATTTTTTGACTGATATGGGACATCTCGTTCCCTCTCCACGTAATCAAATTGGGTTTTTGCAGGGAGAAGCTTAACTTGGTAAGCTATTTCATAATATTCCTTCGGCCATGCTATACCATTGGTCATTTTTGGCCGGTCTAAAGGATGCACACCTAGGTCATTGACTATGCAGCAGAGTGCGGCTTGCTGTTCCTTAGTCCTACAGTCATCGTACAATAGAAGCGCATGCCTGAAAGTCTCTGCTTCGGTTTGAGTAGGTCCTCTATCCAATCTAAAGTTTCCACCGTGTATGATGGTTCGTCCTTTTATCGGTTCTACCATCCTATGCATTCTCATGCATTTTCTAACACATCCTAATTACTTATATGCTTTTATTAAAAAATATGCATTTTCGGAGTTTTTATAAGTTTTTATGCTGTTAAAGTAAATAATGGATAAAAAATATGTAAAAATTGATCTCAAGGATCGCCGCATCCTAAATGAACTGGATATGGATGCAAGAATGCCCATTAATAAGCTTGCAAATCTGGTTGGTCTTAGCAGACAGGTTGTAAAATACCGCATCGAGCGCATGAAAAAAGATGGCATCATAATCGACAGTGTAGCTGTTTTTGATTCTGCAGTTGCAGGCTATGGCTGGTATCGGCTTGTATTACGACTTGGTCCTATGGACACTCCAAATAGGAAAGAAGAGATAATCCATTTCCTATCCAATCATTCAAACTCATTATGGGTCGGAATAGTTGGCGGTAATTGGGACATCGTAGTGAATTTTATTGCAAGAGACAATTATGCTTTCAATGCTCTTCTTGAGAATTTCCTTGGTAAGTATGGGGCATTTGTCAAAGCTTACGAATCCCTTGTTTACGTTAAGGTTCGTGATCAAAAAAGATCCCATGTCCTAGAAAACCAACAATCAGTAAAAGGATTTAACCATAAAATGAAGTTCGACCCATTAGTTATTCTGGATAATCTCGATTGGAAAATAATCTCTGTACTCTCTAAAGATTGCTCGCATTCAAATTTTCAAATTGGTCAAATATGCGGTGTTTCAGATAAGACCATCAAGTCCAGAGTCAAATTTATGGAAGACAAAAAACTCCTCTTAGGCTATCGCCTTCTAATTCATCCCTCAGCCATTGGTTATGAACCATACATGGTTTTTCTTGGGATTCACAATCTCCAGGCTGATCGGGAAGATTCACTGCTCAAGTTCCTTTCTGCAAGTTCAGGAGTAACCTATGTAGTAAAGCACATCGGTCGTTGGAGGATCGGACTAGAAATAGAAGCAAAAAACCGTATGGAATTCCAGGATTTTTTAGTTAATCTACGTGAAAAATTTGGCGATATAATAAATGATTTCGAGATATTTCCTATCTTCCGCGATTATAAGATTAATTATTTTCCTGCTGGAGATATCAAAAAATCCTAAATCATGTGGTTCATTTTTTCCTTTTTGGTTTTAAGGTAATCCTTATTCTGCGAGTTCTTCCCAACTACTAGAGGTATTATCTTTACTATCTCTATCCCATGTCGTTCCATATCTTTTATCTTATCTGGATTATTTGTAAGGATCGAGATTTTTTTAATTCCAAAATATTTCAGTATTTCAGCAGCAGGCTGAAAGTTGCGCAAGTCGCTTTTGAACCCCAATTTCTCGTTTGCTTCTATTGTGTCCATTCCCTGATCCTGGAGTGCATAAGCCTTAATCTTATTCGCAAGTCCGATCCCACGTCCTTCCTGGTCAAGATAAATCAAAATTCCATCCTTACTATGTATGTACTTTAAGGAAGCTTCAAGCTGCGCTCTACAATCGCATCGCAGTGAGCACATTGTGTCACCGGTAAAGCATTTTGAATGCACCCTCACTGGAAGTCCATTTTCTGGTTTATGGTCGCATGAAACAAGTGCGATATGTTCCTTATCACCATCCACAAAAGCGTGAATTCTGAATTTTCCAAATTTTGTTGGTAGGTCAGCTTCAGCAACTTTTTCCATGTTGTCACTTCCTCAAAAGTTTTATCATGTAAATTACAGCTTCAGTAGCGCGTTGTGCATATTCTTCTTTTCGTGAAACTGCAGCATCCCATCCTACTCCATGGCCAATTATCCCAAGTGTTACTGGTTTTCTAAATTCTAATGAAAGATCACCAAGTCTCCGTGCAACATCCTTGGTTATCACTTCGTCATGTGCAGTGTCGCCTTTTACCACTGCACCCAATGTCACTATCCCATCAAGATTTTTGTCCATAAGAAGTTTCTTCACAAGAATGGGCATATCATACACCCCGGGAACTTCGAAGTTAAATGTTTCTGCACCTTTTTCTTTCGCTATTTTCTGTGCCTCTTTGCTCATTTTTTCAGTTATTTCACTGTTGAATTGTGCAGTAACAATACCCAAAGTTATACTACCACTTCCCGTTCGTTTTCCCTCGTCCTTTTTCCCCTGCCGTACACCCATACCTGCATTCTCACTTAGAGTTTCGGGCTTTGTAATCATCAAGAGTGCATTTTGGACATGTTTTCTTATTCGGCTCTGACAAATTTCAATGAACTCTTCTCCACTCCACGCTTCGTTTTCATGTACAAATACCTCGATAATATGCTTGTTTGTAAGTAATTTTGCCTGCTGAATTCCAAGACTTGCTTCATGAGCACACTGGGTATCAATTGGTGCCCCGCCAACCATGCCAAGGGCAAGTACTATATCACAGGCCGGTATTGGGTTTCCAGTTTCCAGTTTCCCGTCTCCAGTTCCAACGCCCTCAAGCAGCCTCTTACACTCCACTGCAAGATCCTTTATTCCAGGAACAGTCCTGCGTTCGAATGTTATCTGAGGATGCAATCCTAGTTCCTCAATCGCAATTTCTCCCATGTTCACTCTTGAAAATGTAGTGTCAACAATTCCGATTTTCATATACGACCCACTTCCGTTCTATTCATGCCTAATCTCACTTTTGTTCAAATTTCTTTTCCTTCTACAAAAGCCAGTTTGTTTTTCGATGCATAAGCTATTGCCTCTTTTTTAGAGAGTGCTTTTCCCGATCCTAGCATTTCACAAAGCACCATCGCAGGGTTAATACCTGCCATTTTTGAAATTTCAACTGCAAGTTCGGTGTGCCCTCTTCGTTTTTCTATACCCTTAGAAACGCAAATTGGAAGATGGCCGGGAGTCCTAAAGTGGCTATTATAGAATTTTTTCCTATTTTTTTGGTTAAATATTTCAGAAAAATCCTTTATTGCAAGTGCTTTGTCATTATCGGTAACTCCAGTGTGTGCATCAATATGATTCACAGGTGTAGTATAAGGCGGTGTGTCATTGTAATTGGTCTTGACATAAGTATTTTCTATGCCATTTTTGGCGAACATTTCATGAAGAAAGGGCAATCCAAGTTCGTTTGCAATTTCCTTGCTTATGGCAAGAACTATCATTCCGCCAGCTTCCCTTCTCATAAATTCCACTCGCTTTGGATCTGCAAATGAAGCATGAAAAATAAGATCGGCCTCTCCTTCTCGCTCGTCTCCATCATAGAGAACGATGAAGTGGCCTTTTCTAAGTGCGACTAGAGCATCGTTATCCATACAAAGTAGTTCGTATCCTACCTATTTATAGGTAACTACCAAAAAACTGGTAATTATTTATGCAAAACCCCTGATGCATCCCTATGTGCTTTCCCAAAATCAGCCAAAGAAAGTGCTTGCTCACCACTCATAACTGGTCCATCAATGCATGCAAATTTTCCATTTATATCACAGGAACCACACACGCCAATACCGCATTTCATATATCTCTCCACACTAACCTGACAGGCTACTCTATGCTGGCTACAGATTTTTGCTACCGCCTCCATCATTCTTTCTGGCCCGCAACAATAAACACAATCGAATTTCTTACTCTCAACTAACCATTTCACTTCTTCCATGACCGTTCCTTTTTTCCCCCGTGATCCATCGTCAGTTGTTAGGAAGACCTCCTTGCAAACAGCAAAAAGTTGCTTTTCATATATTATGTCTTTTTCGTTTCTGCCACCAACTACAGCAACCGCTTCCACACCATCTTCCGTTGCACATTTAGAAAGGAAATACATCGGAACAATGCCGTAGCCGCCACCAATTACAAGTACCCTTTTGGTTTTTGGTGCAATTACAAATTCTTTTCCAAGCGGACCGCGATAGGATATTTTGTTACCAACCTTAAGGGCACATATTTCTTTGGAAACTTTTCCAACATCGGCTACTGAAATTGTAAGTGGAAAATTGTTACCTATGCTCATCGGACGCTCTCCCACACCAGGTATCCACACCATCAAGAACTGGCCAGGAAGAGCTTTTGGGATATTATTGTCTATTTCAATTGTTTTGACCCTGTAATTTTCCTGAATTATTTTTTTTACCTTGCTAGTATATATCGGATTTATGATCCCGAACGTCATGAGCAACACCAACCAATTCTGCATGTTTTTTGTACTTATTTTCCTTCATCCAAGTTTCCATTTCTTTAGCTATATCTCCAAAAACTTTGGGTCCACGATAGTAAACTGCACTTCCAACACTAACCCAGCTAGCTCCGGCCATTATCATTTCTATCGCATCACTGCCGTTTGTTATCCCGCCAGTTGCTATAATAGGTATGTTGACTGATTTGTAAATATCATAAACGCCCCTTACAATTATCGGTTTTATGGCAGGTCCGGTAAGCCCCCCAACACCAAAACCAAGTATGGGCTTTTTCCTTGCCAAATCAATTTTCATCCCAGGGCCAAGAGAATTGCCCATGTTTATACCATCAGCACCAGCATCTTCTGCCGCTTTTGCTGCTTTGCCTTCTCCTGGTATCGATGGGGAAAGTTTTATTATAAGCGGAAGTTTGCTCTTGTCCTTTATTGCATTTGTTATCTCAATTATTGATTCTGGAGTTCCTTGTCCGGCCATCGTTCCATAACCTGGGGTGTGCGGGCATGAAATTACTGCCTCTATCGCAGTTGCACCCAGTTCTTTTTTCGAATCTTCAACTTTCTTAGCAAGCAAGCCAAATTCCTTTGCATCTTTTCCAACAATGCTAATTACCAGTGCTTCCTTTCGTTTCCATCCTCCAAACTCAGTTAGCCCAAATTCTATTCCAGGATTGGGATAACCCATTGCATTTAGTATACCGCATTCAGTTTCAATTATATTGGGTCCTTCATGGCCCTTACGAGGTTCTAATGTTAGTGATTTTGCTATCACTCCACCACAACCATTATCGCAGGCAGTTTCAAGGCTGGCTTTGGTCATGCCAAGTATACCGGAAGCAAGGAGAATCGGATTTTTGATTTTTTTAGAGAAGAATTCGCACTCAAGCATGAATCTATAAGATAAAAAGAAAATAAATAACTTAGTATTGCCATTCATCTAGCATGTCTGACAATTCGCTCGAATAATTAAACAAAAAATATAAGACAAAACAAAAAAATTCAAAAAACTCCGAATCCGCGTTCGAGCGCATTTAGATTTTGTTAGCGTTTTTATCTGCTTCGTTTATGCTATGAGTTTGGTGTTAATCTTTCCACGTTGGTTTATAATAATTGCCATCTTTGTTTTGTTATGACAAACACAAAACTTCTTAGTATTTTGCTAATCTCAATTGTTTTACTTTTTGGCTGCACCTCTTCAAATGTGCAGGATAAAAGCCAGGTAGAAAAAGTTCCAGCAAAGGAAAATGTCTCTCCTGCTTCAAATCAGACAGAAGCGCAGGGTATAGTTAAGGAAGAACAAATGGAAAATAATTCAGATAATGAAACCAAACCAAGTCCTGCGTCGGAAACTCCTGTTTTTAATGACAAGAAATACGAGCAATTATTGGCACTTGGTATTCCTATTCAGTGTGATATAACTACTGTTACCAAGGGTCAGAGCTACAAAATCAAAATTTACATGAATGGCGAGAGTGAGATCCGCAGCGAGATTCCATACTCGTCTGAGAGCTGCTCAAAAACAGTTGCAATCATCAAAGGAAAAAAGAGCTATATCGGTTGTGAAGGTCAAATGATAGTGCCTAAATGCAACTGGCTCGAATTTGATATCAACGATAGTAAACCTGAAACTAATGAGTCGAGTCAGACCGGAACCTATACTGCTGAGGACTATGCTGAGGACTATAAAGATGTTCCTACAAGCGACATAAAATGTCAAGCATGGGTTTATGATGCCTCAAAATTCACTACCCCCGGTAAAATCTGTAACCTGGAGGACATGATGAACAATTATGGCGATTATGGTTACGGTTAAGTTCACCAAAAGGTTAAAAAGCTAAATCACTGAGCGACCGTTTATATTCTTTTCTTGCTATTCTATAACCAAATCTAAAAAAGAGAATAGAACGGAAGTGACTCAGATGTTCGACGACATCATTAAAGCTGCTAGGAGTGGGGATGCTATACAGCCTCCTCCTCAAACAGACATGGAAAATTCTCAGGTGCGGGTAGCTGTAATTGGCGTAGGCGGTGCAGGATGCAACTGTGTTAATCGTATATTCCAGAACGGCATTCAAAGTGCCAAAACAATCGCTATCAACACTGATGGTAAGCACCTTAACATGATTGGTGCGCATAAAAAAATACTGCTTGGAAAAACAATCACCCGTGGTCTTGGTGCAGGTGGCGACACTTCGATTGCAAGAAAATGCGCCGAGATGGATCGCGATATGTTAAAACGTGAAATGGGTGAAAATGAACTAGTTTTTCTCTGTGCAGGTATGGGTGGTGGTACCGGTGGTGGTGCAGCTCCAATAGTAGCACAGATTGCAAAAGAGCAGGGTGCAATAGTAGTTGCAATGGTAACTTACCCATTTGCTCTTGAAAGAGTACGGCTTAAAAAAGCACAAAAATCACTTTCTGAACTGGTAGAAGTTTGCGATACTGTAGTTGTAATAGATAACAATCGCCTTGCTAGTTATGTTCCTAATCTCCCTATAAATAAGGCATTTGAGCTTGCAGATTCCATAACTACTCGTGCAGTGACTGGTATTGCTGATACCATAATGTTTCCCAGCCTCATAAATGTTGATTATGCAGATATACAAAGCGTAATGAAAGGTGGCGGGTTATCGATGATCTCGCTTGGTGAAGGTTCTGGCCATAACAAAATCGAGGATGTTGTAAAAGATACTTTGGAACATCCGCTTTTAGATGTTAATTATGAGGGGGCAAAAGGCTGCCTTATCCATCTTGAGGGTGGTTCTGACCTGAGTCTTGGTGATGCGATAAAAACAGGTGAACTTTTAACTGAAAGCTTCGATGAAGAGTCAAGCATTAAAATGGGTGCAAGAATAAGTTCTGATCTAAATAATAAAATAAGGATAACTGCAATAATCACAGGTGTTAAATCGCCCTACATCCTTGGTAAAGGAAGTAACGAATCAGGTATCGCTTCCAATGGTGAAAATTTAGAATATCTATAATTTGGTGAAAATGTGATTGACTTTAGCGTATTAACATTTCTGGCATGGCTATTTGTATGTAACTTTCTTCCGGGTGCGATACTTTCATTTTCAATCTTTAGAAAAGATGATTTTAGTTTCTTAGAAAAACTCTTGATAGGCTTTGCTCTTGGTTTTGTCATTCTTCCCATCATTCCTTTTCTGGCGTATTTCATATTCGGAATAAAGTACACCTACACCTTGGCGCTAATATCCATAGGACTTCTATATGCTATTGCATTAGCCTTCATGGTAAAGAGCAAGCTTTATGAAGATCTAAAATCTCTAAAATTTAGTCCTCCAAAACTTTCCAAAGAGTATTTTCTTTCCAAAGACTTTCTCATTCCACTTTGTCTTGTTACTATACTCTTAGTGAGCTACCTCCTTCGTATCGGTTCCTACAGCCCAGTCTTCCAGGAACTTGACCCCTATTTCTATACTTATATACCACAACAAATACTTACCCTTGGTGAAAACCCATTCAATGACCAGACCTCATGGTTCCCAGAAGTTCAGGTCAATCATCGTCTTATACCTGCCATATCCTATCTTGAATCAATATGGTATTCTACCTATACGGGTGGCGGATCTTACAACAATCTCCTTCTTGCTGATATCGCATCTATGTATCCGCCTATTGCTGCGGTTTTTGCAGTTTTTTTCGTTTATCTTCTTGTATCATCCAATAGCAAAAAAGAGTGGGGACTTGTTGCCGCTGCACTTGCAACAGCTATCCCAATATTGATATTCAAGCTTTCAGCAGGTGAGCAAGAAGTCCAGCCATATGCTTTTTTTGCACTCGCATTTTTCTATTCAATGTATGCCCTTTCAATAAAAAAGAAAGACCTTAGGTTTTCAGTACTTGCTGGTGTTGCCTTCTTCGCACTTGCCTTGGGAACTTCCTCACAAATCCTCGGTATTATCTCGATTATAATATTCGTGGCTCTTCAATCTATTGCATTATTCCTAAGAGATGAAAACGAAGAGAATCTAAAGGTACTATTATTTTCCAATGCGATATTCTTTATCATAGGTCCATTAATTGCCAGTACAATAATAAAATCTCCATTTGAAAATGGTGGCCTTTCATTTACTATAGTCGGGGCATTCCTAGCAGTTCTTGCACTTAATGCTGTCTTATATTTTATCAAACAAAAAGTAAAAGATCGCAACCAATCGATCATGATACTTGGTGCAATATTGTTTGTAGGTCTCATAGCATATGCATTTACACCAGTGGGGGGCTACATAAAAGATGTCGGTAAAGCTGGTTTCCAGATAGCTAATTTCAATAGCCCACTTGACCGTACAATCGCAGAACAAGGTTCAGCTCCAACTGAATTTCAGGGTCAATTAGGTTTCATTGCACAAAGTTACGATTCACCGCCTGGCATTGATTCATTTGGGCACTTTATCGATCTTCTCGCCTATCTTCTCCTTCTTCCATTTTCTATACTCTCAAATATCATCCTTAGCATCACAGTGAGTGCGGTTAACTTTTTCCTTGGCACTAATGTGCAATATACTGATAAGGCAGTAAGTTTCCTTCTCTTTTGGGTGGCTCTTTTCATTGCCTCATTGATTTACTCTCTCTATAGGTTTATCAAAAAAGAAGATGATGGTCTTTTCCTGTTATTCTTGGCAATCTTTTTCCCTCCACTCGTAGTTGGTATAATAAAAGCAAAATACACGATCTATGCAGGATTTTTCCTTGCAGTTGCTATCGGTTTCACTTTTGGTGCCCTAAGCGGTGCAATTGATCTTGGTCCTTTGAATGATGATCGCAAAAAGAAACTCCAAATTGCAATCCTATTGATTGCAGCTGGTTTTGTTGCCTTACAGTTCTTTTATAATGGTTTTCCAGCTTCCTTAGTTTGGGGTTCTTTCCAAACGCTTTACCAAAACAATCCCCAGGCTCTTGCAGGGAAATTCCAGATATTCTGTGCCACCTCACATGATAGTGATGTTTGTGCTGCAGCCAACGACCCGATAGGGTTTGCCAATAAGGGTACCAATTCTCAGTACAATTCCAAACTATGCATGCTTTCAATATTTTCTAAATATGAGTATCTTAACTATCTCTATGATTCCGATCAGGGTAACAATGACCTGGTTCCAAGATGGGAAGCTGAGGTTGCAACCTATCGTTGTCAAAGGATTTATGATTACTGGATAAATTCCATGGAATGGATAAAAACTAACACCGAACCAGGCGCAAGGATAACTTCATGGTGGGACTATGGCCACTGGATAAACTTCTTTGGTGATAGGGATGCAGTCATAAGAAACGAACATGCATCTCATGATATGATCGGTGCGGTAGCTGATGCCTATCTTGATTCCACACCAGAACAACTTAAAGCGTGGATGAAGGCACATGGTAGCAAATACGCACTCATTGATCTCGAACTTATCTCGGCTGGCGGTTCACTAGGTGGAAAGTATGGTGCCCTAAACTACCTCTCTTGCGCCTATAACAATGAAACTACTGTTGCTAGTGATACTGGCCAATCAAAATGTGAGGCCGACCACCTGTGGGAAAATGTTTTCGTTTCACATGATGTTTGTACCATCTCTCCCCTTACAAAAAAAACTGGTTTAGTTGCATATAAAATGTATATCGGGGGGGTGTACCAGCCTTACTATCCTTCATTTTGCGTTAACCCGACTAATCAAAACACAATTAACTATTGTAAAAATGTTGTCCAGGGTGTGCCAACCTACTGTGTTGGTGAAGGCCTACTTGCAAACGGTCAGAAAAATACTGTTACCTACTATCTTAATGAAACCTATCCAAATGGAGATCTTAAAATGAATAAGGGAATTCTCCAACTACCATTCCAGATAGCTACCACCTATCACTTTGGTTCTGTTACTGGTGCCACAATCTTCTATACCAAGGATAAAGTCTGGCTTGAAAATGGTGAAGTAAAAGATGGCTACGAAGACCGTAAGGGAAAATTCTATAATTCTGCACTTTATCAGGCAGCATTCCTCGGATCACTTGATGGTTTCACCCTGGTATACACCGATTCAAATGGTGCAGTTAAAATCTACAAAATAAATGACCAGTAACTTAGACCAGTAACTGATTTTTATTCCTAAGTGCCTATGTTATCCTAGGTATCTCTATGTACTCAAAAACTTTACAAGAGGAATTAAATAAAAAAAGTATCCAAGTAGGAGATCGTATCCATGTAACGAGTGGCGGAAACGACTATATCGGCCTTCTCATGCCCCGTCCAGATTCCGGAGATCAAAATATACTTGTACTAAAACTTGATAACGGCTATAATAGCGGTATCAAACCGGACTCAATTGAGCTTGTGGAAAAGGCCGCTAAAAAACCCCCTGCTAAAACAAAATCTGAAAAACCAAAACCCGGTTCGATTGCCATAATCGGATGTGGGGGCACCATAGCCTCAAAAATCGAATATAAAACTGGTGCTGTTTCTCCATCGATAAATCCAAAAGAGCTTCGTGAAGCGTTTCCTACTCTTGAACGCTGGCCAATCCATTCAAGGCAGCTCTTCTCACTTTTTTCAGAAGACATGAACAGTACCCACTGGAAAATCCTTGCAGATGCAGTTGAAGAAGAGATAAAAAATGGAAGCAACGGAGTCGTGGTCATGCACGGTACTGATACTATGACATACACATCTGCTGCACTAAGTTTCATGCTTCAGAATCTTCCGGTACCAGTAGTATTTGTTGGTGCTCAAAGAAGTTCTGATCGTCCTTCAAGTGAAAATGAAATGAATC
>JAHFFJ010000076.1 GCA_023248035.1 Microcaldota archaeon | reverse complement strand
AAGTAGACGTTCTTGGGGTCTAACTGAAAGCCCTACCTGTTTAATTTTTGGATCAATACTCCCATGTATGGGATAGCACCTAAACGGGTTACCTTTTTTCGCTGCGTCTTGAAGTATCCATAATTTTTTAGCAAATCCTGCAGGTTCAGTTGCCTGAATTCTTGTAAAGTTAGTTCTGCTCATAAAATCAGTGTGATAGTTTACATATAAAAAAGAATTTAAATGTAAGCTAATGCTTTAAATCTGTCTCTGTTATTTTTTATCATGCAGCTTGTTTCGCCAAATTTCTCCGATCTTATGAAACCAAATATCGAGTTCAAGACATTTCCTGATGGTGATAGCTATGTTAGGATAGCTGAAATATCAAAATGTCAGGGTGAGGATGTAGTACTCTTCCACCGACTTTATCCCGAGCAGAATCTCTCGATTTTCAATGCCATTCTCCTTATTGATCTTTTGAAAAGAGTGGGTGCGCGAGTCACTTTGGTTTCACCCTACCTTCCCTATGCAAGGCAGGATAAAACTTTTCTTGAAGGAGAAGCTCTTTCTGCACAAGTGTTATGCAAGACCCTTAAAAACGCAGGATTAGCCAGACTTGTAACAATCGATTGCCATTTCATTAAGAAAGAAGGTGAAACAGAGTACGGTGGCCTTCCAATAACTAATATTAGTGCTAATCATGCCTTGGTTGATTATACACGTTCTAAGATTGGCCTTGAGAACCTTGAAATAATTTCACCCGATCAAGGTGCAAGCTACCTTGTTTCGGATTTCGGTGGAAAAAGTATGGATAAAGTGCGGGGAAAATATAACAAGACAAAAAATGCCTATCGAGCAATTACCAAGATGGAGCGTTCATTCGAGGTAAAAGGAAAAAATGTCCTGATTATTGATGACATGATATCGACCGGGAGCACCATGATGAAAGCAGTTGAAAGTGTGAAGAAAGGCGGAGCAAAAAAAGTATTTTGTGCTGCCACCCATGGTTTCTTTTTGAAAGATTCCCTTCCCAAACTGAAGCGCCTTAGTCATGGGGTGTTTACTACTAATTCTATCCCCAATCCAGTTGCTGAAGTGGATATTTTGGGATTGTTGACAAAATAAACCAAAAAGATGACTAATATTTCCTGACTACAATCGCATTCTCTGGAAGCTCACAGATCTGGCCTGCTATATCGAATTTTACGCTCTCATTGAATTCCGAACATTTACATGTACCGACATCCGGGAAAGAGACTATGTCGTTATAAAGTCTTGGATAATTCACGATAAAGTCTGGGGGGTTATCATACTCTTCGTCTTTTTGGCTTATCCAAGTACAAAATCCTTCGAACTCAGGATGGTCTCCTATTTCAAATAGCGGAGGATTGTATAATTCATATCTGGTTTTGTCATCGATTACTATCTCTGTCCTTACAACCTCTCCGTCTTCTTTGCTCTCTTCCCTATAACTTTTTCCCTTCACATACCCATCGAACGATAAAATGCCTGTCTCTGCGCTTGGTGCGGTATGGCATTCGAAAGGTATTTTGTTATCCACAAGGTACTGCCATTTGTCCTGTGTCATTTTTATCACGGCATCTTTCTGGCCGCAGACTGGATCGGTAGTTCTTATCTCAAAACCATTATCCCCAATTTTATAAACTGCATCTTTGGTTCCTGGTCTTTCTGTGTATCTTCCGTTTCCATCAACATCCAGAACTACATCGTATTTGCCCTTGTCTTTTTCTTCCGGCGATCCCCACATGAGGGTATTTTCTATTGCTCCATCTGCATCTATAGTCACTTCTTTTGCACCTCCAGAGCGATCATCAAGTGTATCACCATCTTTCAAACCACCATTTGCTGCATCTTTGACTATATACGCCATCATCTTTTGTCCGGGTTCAAAGCCGCTTCCAAATGCGTAAACTGACTCTCCGGGGTCATTAGTTCCAACCGGCACATAAAAGAACTCTTGTACCTCCTTATACTCATTTGAAGGTTCTATCTGCTCCACCCTAGCGCTTATATTTGCATCATAACTTATTTTTTCAAATGTCTGCCCATCAACTTCCCCACTTTCCTTCAGTCCTCGGGCTTTTTGGTATTCTTTTAGTGCGCTTATGGTTTCTTGATCAAGTTTTCTTGTTATTGCAAGTTCGGGATTTACAAATACCCTAAGAAAAACCTGTAATTCTTCTTTGCCATCTGGATTTTCCACCAGATTCTTCCTATCTTTCTCCAGTGCAAAGAGACCAATTCGGTCAACACTATCTATCGTGGAATTGAAGATCCCATCATGATTAGCATCTGCCACAAGGTCATACTCCCCACCTTCTGGGGGTTTCTTACCCCATATTGATGTCTTTTCAAAGCTACCATCCTCATTGACAGTTACACTATCATACCCATTATCTGTCTGATCCTCAAGTTCGGTTCCATCCGAAATATCATTCTGATGTTTGATAAGGTACAGCCTTACTATGCTTTTCCCTGGAAACCCCGCTCCTTTAGCAAACATCGCCTCGTTCTTGTTGAAAACCCTGGTTGGTCTGCCTGAACTATCCGTCACCGCAACTGCCAGCACACTGAAGCTGGTTTTAGCATCGTTTTGAATCCTCTCAAGATCATCCTTGTCTATCGATCCATCCTGTGGAAGGTTTCTGCTTTTGAAATAATTATTAAGCGCATTTTTGGTTCCCACAGTTCCCAAGAAAGACTCATTGTTTATCGGCGTAATAAACCCATATGCGTTGAGGAATTGCTGCAGTTCCATTCCGGCTGCTTCCTTCCCATTCCCCGTTCCACCTACATAATTGACAAGATCCTTGATCACGACGCTATCAATACTATCGTTTGCTAATTCAAATTTTGTTCCGATCTGGTCATATATTTTTAGGAAATATCTACCGGCTGTTCCTGCACCATCCGGGCTTTTGTATATGTAATTTGCAGGGCTTGACAATATAGCGGTCATAACCATTCCGCTGATGTTGGTATCGGTTATTTTCCTGTAAATGCTTTGATCGTAATGATCATTCTCGCTCTTTGTAACATAAATATAAATCGTGCTTTCGTTTCCGAGACCGCCTGCCTTTGCATAAACAAAACCGCTTGAAGAGGTAAACGTTTTTGCTATCTCATCCTTCGTTCCATTGCTTTTGGCAGCGCTAACCGCTTTCACTAAAAACCCCGCGCTCGCGTTGTTATCTATGAAATCGGTGCTATTTTCATACTTTCCATCGTTGTTGCCATCTGCAACAAGATTGTATCTTCCGTTCCCATTGCCGTAGTATATCCAGTTTGAAGGTGCGGTCCATACCTTTGAAATGGCTGAAGTTATGTTTCCATGTGCATCTGTAATAATGTGATCAACCGCGCCGCTTACGTCTATCAGCAGAGTGCCTTCCACCAGGCTAGGTTTTTGTTCAGTTGCATAAATCGAGATAAGCTCGTTCTTTTTGAAACCAACTCCTCGTGCATAAACGTCCTCCTGCTGGAAACTGTTCTGGTAACTATTGTCCTCCAATGCCGAGTTTATCCCTACAGTCTCGGAATAGACAAGTGCAAACGGAGAATTGGTGCCAGGTGCAATTTTTGCAGCCTTTACCGTGATATTGTAAAGACCATCCTCTGGAT
>JAHFFJ010000075.1 GCA_023248035.1 Microcaldota archaeon | reverse complement strand
AGTATCATCTTCAGAATCTTTGGCTCATGATACCTTTCATAAGAAGGATAGGTGAACTGAGAGCCATAAAAGACATGATGGAAGAGGTTGAACTCTACCGAACACGAGACTTTAAATTGTGGATAATGGTTGAAGTGCCTAGTACAGTCATAATAATCGACCAGTTCTGCGAAGAGGGAATTGACGGGGTCTCTATAGGTACAAACGATCTTACCCAACTAATACTTGGTATTGATCGTGACAATGCCACTATGGCAAAGGGGTTTGATGAACGAAATGAGGCAGTTTTAAGAGCGCTAAAGCGGGTGATAACTACCTGTAATAAGTTTGGTGTAACCACTTCGCTTTGTGGCCAGGCACCATCAGTTTACCCTGAATTTGCAGAAAAGCTGGTGGAATTTGGAATAACTAGTATGTCGGTCAATCCTGATGCGGTTGAACGAACAAGGAAAATTGTTGCAAGTGCGGAGCAGAAAATAATACTAAGACGGCTTGCTTTGCTCCAGCAAAAGGATGAGGAAAATTTACAATTTGACTAATTTTTTTAAATTTTATTTTATTAACTAAATTTTAATTTATTAATGTGATATAGAATTGGTATGATTATTGATATGGAGAAACCTACAATGTTTTTTGTTCTAACATCTGGTCTAAACGATCTTTCCATTTTTCCATGTATTTAACTGAGGAAAAGCCGCCACCAGTTATCTCTTTTAGCAATTTATCCCGTGAATGAGAAGCTCTTTCCATAAAGTTCACCTTGACAAATAGCTTACTCTGTTATTCTTTTATATACTTTTCGCAAATGATATATTGTTAGGTATATATGGTATATACCAAAGGTGATAGATATGGAAACCCCAAGAAAAGTGCAGGTAACTGGAAGAAATACGTTTATTGTGTCATTACCACGAGAGTGGGTAGAAAAAAGGAATATTTCACGTGGGGACCCTATTTATCTGGCTGAAAAGTCTGATGGCACAATTTCAATATCAACAAAACAGGAGAAAAAAGAGCTCAAAAAATACGTTATACATGTAACAGAAGATCGGGCTACTGTGATCAGAAACATAATATCCGCATATATAGGAGGTGCAGGAAAGATTGTGCTCAAGGGTAAGCAGGTGAATACTGTTGCAGAAACTATAAGAAGAATACTTTCAGGTGTGGAAATAATTAATGAGAATGAAGAAGAGATTGAATTGGGAGTACAATCTTTTGATAACCTGGATATAGATGGCGTACTTAGACGGGAGTTTAATGTAACTAAGTCAATGTTTAGTTTGGTAAGCCAAGTGTGCAATGGAGATGAGGATGCTATAACAGAAATCACCAAAAAAGAACAGGAAGTAGACCGGCTTTTTATTCTTCTTCTTAGGGATTTGGTGATTAGTGGAAGATCGCAAAAAGAAAACATCTTCAGGGCAATTGTAGCAAAAAGTATTGAAAAAATCGGTGACCATTTGGTTGATTTAAGCAAAAATGCTGCAAATGCCGGCATTAATCCGTGGCTTGCAGAAATGATTCATAGTGCAGGAGAGACATATTATGCTGCATTTGAAACTTTTGCAATAAGTGATCTTGATGAAGGAAAGTATAGGTCTGCAAAAGCAAAGTATTTGGAGAATTATAAAAAGGTGAATAATTTATTAAAAAAAGAAAAAGATCAGACAAAAATGTTTATTTTTCTTTTGCTGCTTGAAAAATGCAATAAAATTGTAAGGTACTCAGAGGATATCATTGAGAGTAACACTGATATAATTTTTACAAACATGAGTGGCGAGGATAATGATGGTAAATGATTGTGGATTAATGTGTTAGAATGGTGTTATTTAAAGATTATCTTGCACATTTGTTTATCAAGGGCTAGTAGGTCAGAGGATAAATATGAAAATACTTCTTCAGTTTCCAGAAGGGCTCAAGCAGAAAGGCTTTGAGCTTGCTAAAAAATACGAAAGCGAAGGCCACGAAGTATTCCTTTCCGCTTCACCATGCTATGGTGCATGCGATATAGCACTCGATGAAGCACGATGGCTTAAGGTTGATAAGATAGTTCATTTTGGCCATAATAAGTTTGTCAAAAACGATCTTCCAATACCTGTGGAATATGTCGAGTACTACATAGATATAGATGTGAAAAAACTTGCCAGTGTGCTTCCGCACATAAAGGAATTTACCAAAATTGGACTTTCAACAACGGTGCAACACAGCCACCAGTTTGAAGAGATGAAAAAATTTTTTGAGAATAATGGCAAGATTGTTTTGGCAGAAAGTGGATACTGGGCCACAAAACCAGGCCAGGTTTTGGGTTGCGATGCAATTGGAATGCAGAAGGTGGAGGGAAAAGTTGATGCCATAGTCTTCATTGGTAATGGTATGTTCCATCCGCTCGCTATAGATGTGAAAAAACCAGTTATAATGTATAACGTTTATGATGGTAGTGTCAAAAGGGTTAATGAGGAAATCGCACTGCTTAAGAAGAAAAGAAAAGCAGCTATACTAAAAGCCCTTAATTGCAAAAAGTTTGGTATAATGGTGAGCACCAAGGTCGGCCAGTTCAATCTTGCCCAGGCAAACTGGGCAAAAAAAGAACTACAAAAAAGGGATTTGGAATGCGCCATTCTTGCAGCAAATGAACTTGAACCGATAACACTCAATAACTTCATGACTTTCGATTGCTTCGTAAATACTGCCTGCCCCCGGATGGTGGATGATCAGGATGAATTTGGCAAACCCCTTCTTAACATAGATATGCTTCGCGAATTGCTTGAAATTATTGATGGGCAAAAACTCATTCAAAACCAAAGAGCAGATTTTAGTTAATATAATGGTTAGATGGGAACCTGAATATTATTTTAAATTATCCTAACTAATCCTCAAATATGCAAACTATCACTAAAACCGAACTAGATTTACCGCTAGTTAGAAAGGGAAAGGTCAGGGATACCTACGTACTTGATGACAATTTGCTCATGATAGCTACCGATCGCTTGAGTGCATTTGATGTTGTTTTTAACGAGGGTGTGCCACATAAGGGAGAGGTTTTGAACCAATTGTCAATTTTTTGGTTTCAAAAAACCAAACATATAATAGAAAATCATTTTCTTTCCCAGCCTGAAAACCGACCGATTCGCGATCTGCCTTATTTCGCTAGTTATGTTGGAATGAGCATGATAGTGAAAAAGTGCAAAACAATCCCAATTGAATGCGTGGTGAGAGGACATATAACTGGAAGTGCATGGAAAGAATATCAGAAACATGGAACAGTATGCGGAATAAAATTGCCATCTGGGCTTCATGATGGAAATGAACTCCCACAGGCCATATTTACACCATCCACCAAGGCAGAGAAGGGCCATGATGAGAATATAACGGAAGATCAGGCACGAGAACTGGTGGGTAAGGAAACTTATGAAGTTATCAAGGAGAAGAGCATCATGCTTTATGATTTTGCAAAAGCATATGCAAGAGAACGTGGCTTAGTGCTTGCAGATACCAAATTCGAATTTGGAACTGACAAGGATGGTAAAATAATACTTATAGATGAGGCACTTACCCCAGATTCATCAAGATATTGGATTGAAGAGAGATATGACGTTGGAATTTTAGATAGTCTGGATAAACAGTATGTAAGGAATTATCTTGAAACTACAAACTGGAAC
>JAHFFJ010000034.1 GCA_023248035.1 Microcaldota archaeon | reverse complement strand
CAAAAGCTCCGGGAAATTAGCTTATAAATTATACCGTCGTAAATATTACTTATGAGTTCTGAATATAATTACGAAGAGCTATTGGATAATATATATACCAAGCTTCCAAAGAACACTGCTAAGGGCGATAGATTTGAGATGCCAAGGTTTGATTTCTTTACTGAAGGTAATAAGACGATTATAAAAAATTTTAAGGCAGTTATAGATAAGATACGCAGGGATCCCACCATACTTTCCAAGTACCTATCAAAAGAACTTGCAGTTCCTCTTGAAATATCAGGAGAGAGGTTGGTACTCCAAAGAAAGCTCACAGGGGACATAGTTAACAAAAAACTAGAAGAATTTGTAACAAGATACGTAATGTGCAAGGAATGCAACCGACCAGATACCCATATCGAGGATCTTGGTCATCGCGTACGCAATTTGGTATGCGAAAGTTGTGGTGCACGTAAAGCCATAAGATAACTAGATATTAAATATAAATTTTAATCAGAAACATAACAAACGAGTTTTTTGTGCACTTTTTTCCAAAAAAGTGCAAGGTGATATGTTGGCATTTGGAACTAAAAAAGATGGTGGTGCTAGACCACCTCAACTTACGAAAGAAGAGGAAAAAAGAAGACTGCGCTTTCCACGAGAGGGAGAGGTTTTAGGTATAGTCTTGGGACTTATGGGTGGTTCCAGAATGCGCGTTGCATGCAAAGATGGAAAAGATAGGATGTGCCGCGTTCCAGGAAAGCTCAAGAACAAAATATGGGTAAAGGAAGGGGATGTTGTCATCGTCAAGCCATTTGAGATACAGGGCGATTCCAAAGGCGATGTGATATGGAGATATTACCCTCTTCAGGCTAGGATACTAAAGGAAGAAGGGCACATCTGATGGCTGAAGAACTATTTGGAGTTATTGGCCTTCTAATTCTTACTGCAAGCTGGTTTAGTGAAGCTTATCAGACAGTTAAGGAAAATAAGGCAAAAGTCCCAATAACTTTTGCTTGTTTGTATTTAGTGGCCAGTGCCCTTTTAGCTTACCATGCTTTTTCTATAAATGACTCGATATTTGTCATTCTCAATGTTATTACAGGCCTGATTGCATTAATGAATATTTATTACATTATTCAATCTAAGTGAAAATAATCAAGACATGGTGCCTATGGCAAGCAAACCTTCAAAACGCAAAAAGCCGGATAAGTATGATTACCAGCTTAAGGAACGTTTCAAAATAGAAAGTGAGGTTTTTGATCGTAATGCACTAATTGACCTTACCAAGCTAATGAAAAAGAAGATAATACAGAATGTAGATTATCCCATTTCTACTGGAAAAGAAGCAAATGTTTTTAGGGCTACAACTCCAGATGGGGCATTTGTAGCAGTAAAGATATACAAAATAGAAACTGCACCATTTTTCCGCAAAGAAAGTTATCTTGAAGCTGATCCTAGATTTCAGAGAATAAAACACAATGACAATGATATAGTTCGCGCTTTTGCAAGAAAAGAATTCAAGAACCTGGAAATCTGTGAAAAAGCAAAGGTAAACACCCCAAAACCTTACTATCTTCTAGGCAGGGTATTAGTTATGGAATTTTTGGGTGAAGGTGAATTGCCATACCCGACACTGGAGATGATGGGACCGATACACGGAGAAAAGGACCTTGATTCCATACTTGAAGATATTAGAAAAATGTATAAGGCCGGATTGGTACACGCAGACCTTAGCGAGTATAACATACTCATAGGGCAAGTCCCGCTACTTATTGATTTTGGACAAGGAGTGATAACACGACATCCCAATGCCGAAAAGTTCCTTGAACGGGATATTTCCATAGTTTTGAAATATTTTGGACGCAGAGGAATAAAGAGGGATTTTGCAGAAGTTATGAAGATAATAAGAGGTTGAATTAACTAAATTTTTTAGCCCAGGAACACACAAGCTTTGCAAGTAGTTTTTCTTTTCCAGTAAAAGAATGAGTAGCATTTTGAACTAATTTTGTTTCAATGATAGGATTGGCCTCAGAGTAATTTTTTAGTATTTTTTTGGGTTTTGTAAGTACATACTCATCCTTAGCCCCTAGAATTGCCAAAACAGGAAGGTTGATTTTTTTCATTGCCGCATAAATTGCTTTGCCAGATTTCATATGGTATTGAAAAACATCTTCCACGCTTCCTGGTACTGAAAGCGAAAGAAAACGGGACGCAGAAATTGGCCAACTAGGGGTACCAACTGGCATAAGTTCACCGCCCTTATTTCTTCTTTTCATAGAGGTTGCTTTTTGGATAAGTGTTTTGTATTTTTTACCTGCGCCCTTGATTTGTGTGGGCACATCACTTACAGGGCCACTTAGTATTCCGCCACAAACTGAGCGATCGGGTTTTTTTGAAAGATAGTAAACAACTTTATTGGCTCCTGTGCTGTGACCAACGAGAATGATTTTTTTATAGCCATTTTTTTTAGCTTCTCTTATCATTGCATTAATATCGTAAATGCAGTCCTCAAATTTTTCATAACATCTTCCCAAAATTGCGTAGCTACCATTTACTTTAAAGCCAGTTATTATGTGGCTACCGCGATTATTGAAAGTGAAGAAACCAAAGCCATTTTTGTTGCATTCTTTTGTAAAGGCATAAACTTTCTTTGGATTAGAATGAAAATTCCCGCCAAGCCCATGGATATAGATTATTGCAGCATGCTTTCTTTTCTCACTAAAAGAAATACCCTGAAGCAAGAGCCCATCGGAAGTTTTTATTTCGGTAAGTTCCATCACATCTGCTCCGGGGGACTTATGCCAATAAGACTAAGGGCATTTTTTAGGACAATACCGGTAGCGAGGGTTATTGCAAGGCGATTTTTCCTTATTTTTTCATCCTCCTGTACAAGAACTGGTGAATTTGCATAGAACGAACTAAAAGCACCAGCTACTTCAAGCGCATATTGGGCGATGTGGTGGGGAGCATGCTCCTTTGAACTTCTCGAAACTATATAGGAAAAATTAGCGAGTTTTCTTATGAGTGTTTTTTCGCTTGGATTGAGAGTAGTTGTCTGTGGTTCTGGTTTTTCAGAAGCTTTTTTTAGGATACCGTTTGTCCTGACATAGGCATATTGCAGATAGGGACCAGAATCCCCTTCCATATTAAGTGCATCTTCCCAGCGAAAGGTTATCCTTTTCTCTGAACCAGTACGAAGGAAGGAAAATTTTATTGCAGCAACCCCAACCATTTTCGATATAGATTCTTTTTCCTCTCCACTAACATCAAGTTTTATTTTTTCCATTACTCTTTTTATTGCCTCAACGAGAAGCTCATCAGTGGTAAAGCCTATCCAAGTTCCCTTGCGACCGGAAAATTTCTCATCCGGCAAACCAACATGCTCGTAAGAGAGGTGGTGTAAATTTGATGCTTCTTTAGTGAATTTGAGACGTCTTAGTACTTCAACGATAACACGTTGAGGATATTTTTGCTCTACGCCTATAACGTTTATGGCAGCACTGGCATTTCCAAAATCCATTGGTTTTGCATCTTTTGATGATGAGCTTTTGTAAGCTATTTTACCATTTGGCTGCTTTGTGAAAGGAGCGTAATTGAAGTTCTTTAGTTTGCCAAATTTCCATAGATGAAATATTGCATCCTTACCTGTGTAAAGCGCAGTACCATCGCTCCGGATTAGAACTTTATCTGGATTTTCCATCTTTCCGAATTCTTTTTCAAATTCTTCACCAAGACGCACTACCCAGCAACCGGCATTCTTACCTTCTTTTTCAAGGACTACAGCATCATTGTTTTTTATGTACGCTATTCCGTCCTTGAATATTTCATTTAAGATGTCACTTTCAAAAATCAGTACGTCATGGTAGATATCGAATGCGAATGAAGTTTGGTATTGTGATAGTACGCATTTTTCTGCTAGTTCACGACCAGCTAGTGCGATTTCGTTTTCACCTTCTTCCATTGCTTTTAGTGTTTGCCTTACACCCTCAACTACTTCCTTATCTTCTTCAAATTTCTTTGCAACTCCCACATATTGCTGGCCAAGCCATTGATCGAATTTACCGCTTGGATTAGAATCGTAATATAAGAACCCCCAAAGACTTTGTGCAACCTGTAGGCCAAGATCATCTATGTAATCCATTCGCTCAACCTGATGGCCACTAAACTCTAGGATTCTGGCGACAGAATCACCAAGCAGTGCATTACGTAAATGGCCAATATGCCAGGGCTTGTTTGGATTTACAGAGGGAAACTCGATGATTATTTTTCCCGGTTTTTTCTTTCCTGCACCATATTTATCCTTCTTTTTTATTATATCAGCAAGAATTGCTGAGTATGCTGCTTCGTTAATATAGAAATTTATGTAGGGACCTGTTGCTTCGATTTTTTCAAAGTTGGATTTCTTATTACTTTTGTGCTCGGAAATTATTTTTTGAACTATTTCTGCTGCAACTTTTGCCGGGTTTGTTTTTTGGTCTTTTGCAATTGTGAAGGCTATTCTGCTTGAAAAATCACCAACCTTACCGATCTCTATAGATAGTAGTGACTCTTCTTTTGAAGTTCCAGTAGCAACCAAGATGATGGAAGCAATTTCGTCTTTTATTTCATCGTACATTTTAACAACCCCATCATATGCCTTTCATATAAGCAGCACGAACATCCTCTATTGAATCATTTACCAGTGTACTTTCTGCCCTTTTGATTAAGAAACGTTTATCTCCTCGAACCCGACCCACCTTCCTGAATGCCGTACCATGCATTATTTTTTCAAATTTATCAACATTCTCAATCGGAACACTTACGATAAAGCGACCGGCACTCTCAGAGAATAGGAGCGCACTTTCTTTTTCAGTGGTTGCTGATATTTGAGAAAGATCAAGCTCTGCACCAATAGTCATTCCAAGAGCACACTCTGCAAAAGCAACTGCAATGCCACCATCAGAAATATCATGAGCGGAAGAAAGTAGGCCTTCTTCAGTAGCATCGGAAAATGCCTTATAGAGGCGGGCGTTTTCTTCAATCCGAATTTGCGGCACGTCATTACCCAGACCGTTAAATAACTTGTAGAATTCGCTTCCACCAAGTTCATCATGGGTAGTACCCAATACATATATTATATCTCCAGGTTTTTTGAACTCCGAACTTAATGCGTGGCTTATGTTCGAGATTTTACCCACCACAGTAACAAGCAACGTTGGAAGGATAGAGTATTTCTGAGAACCGCTATAGTAGTCGTTTTTCATGCTGTCTTTACCTGATATGATAGGCACACTATAACCGGTTGCACAATCATAAAGTGAGATACAGGAACGTACAAGTGCTCCGAGCTTTTGCTCACCATCTGGAGTTTTGGTGGACTTTATCGGATCGGGCCAGCAGAAATTATCCAGGCATGCAAGATAACCAAACTTTGCGCCTACTGCAAGGGCATTGCGCAATGCCTCATCAAATGCAAGGGCAGCCATAGCATAACCATCCTGCACATACCTTGGACAGATACCATGAGCAATTACCAGTCCTTCGTTAGAATTGAATGCCGGACGAAGAACTGCACCATCGGCAGGACCAAACATGATAGGCTTGATTACGCTCATCCCCTTAACCTCGTGATCGTAGGTTCTTATTATCCGTTCTTTAGTAGTAATATTTGGAGCGGCAAGCAGACGATGGAGCATGTTACGATAATCAGAAGGGCTAAAGAACGTAGGGAGATTTGGTTCGTTATAGATAAGTTTTTTCCATTTTGCCTTAAGCTTAAGTTGAGGCACCCCTTCATGAAGGAAATCCAGATCCAGATAGGCAACAGTTTCACCATTGTAGAGCACGTGGAATTTTTTGGAATTTGTAAAGGTACCAACAACAGTAACTTCAACATCATGAAGCTTTGCGAGTTCCAGGAGTTTGTTTAGTTTTTCAGGACGAACTGCAAGGGTCATCCTTTCCTGTGACTCTGAAAGTAATATTTCCCATGGAGCAAGCCCAGAATATTTAAGCGGGCAACGTTCAAGATGGATTTCGCAGCCACCGCTTAGCTGGGCAAGCTCGCCTATGCTTGATGAAAGGCCACCTGCACCATTATCAGTTATGGCCTCATAAAGAAGAGAATCCCGAGCCTCGAGTATGAAGTCGAGCGATTTCTTTTGTGTTATTGGATCCCCTATTTGAACCACACTTTGGGGTACAGACTGATCGATCTGCATTGATGAGAAAGTAGCTCCATGGATTCCGTCCTTGCCGATTTTTCCGCCCACCATAACTGCAAGATAACCAGGCTCGATTGTCTTCTCGCAAGTTCTGCGCCCAGCTATGGTTGATGGCATGATACCTATAGTACCACAGTAAACAAGAGGACGGGTGGTGTATTCTTTTTCAAATACGATAGAACCATTGACGGTTGGGATACCCATTTTGTTTCCCCCATGCTCGATACCGCGCACTACACCTTCATAGATTGTAGATGGGTGTAGAACACCACGAGGAACGTCTTCGGGTTTAGAGTCTGGATAGCCAAAACAAAGGACGTCGATATTAGCGATAGGATTTGCACCAAGACCAGTACCCATAATATCGCGCTGAACTCCAAGTATGCCGGTAAGTGAACCACCATAAGGATCAAGAGCAGAAGGTGCGTTATGTGTCTCGACTTTTACTGCTATATCGTATTCATGATTGAATTTTATTATTCCGCCATTATCCTTGAAAACGCTGACAACATAGGGCTTTTTTATTTGGGCAGTGGCACCTTTGATAAAAGTACTAAAGAGGGAATTTATTGCATGAACTGCGCCATCTTCATCGTAACTGATCAGTGCATTGAAGATCTTGTGCTTGCAGTGTTCGCTCCAGGTTTGTGCAATGGCTTCTAGTTCAACGTCAGTTATTTTTGAATCTAAACCTAATTTTTTTCTCTCTTCAACTACAGAATCGAGCTTGAAATATTTTTTTATTGCTGCAAATTCTTCATGAGAAAGTGAAAGTATCCGCTCTTTTGCAAGTATTTCGAATCTTTCTTTACCCATATGGAGACTGATCTTCTGAACAGTAGGAACAGTGGAAATTTTGACTTCTGGCAGGTATGGCGGTGGGTCGACTGATGGAGGATGAATCGAATATTTTTCCACCAGAGAATTGTGGAGCATACCAGCTACTTTCTCACAAAAAACTTCATCCAAATTGCCCTTAAGGGCGTACATACGGACATGGTATATCGGAATAGATTTACCGATGCGATCTTTTACAGCGCTTGAAGCAGTTGCACCAACATTATCAGTAACACCTGGAAGCATGCCGATCTCAATACGCCAGCAATCAGAAAAAAGTGGCTCTTTTATTGAATAACTTTGGGTTACTGAGTCAAGAAAAACATCCCTGGCGATTTCGTCCATTTCTGAATCCGGAAGTTTTTCGCCAAAATTGTAAACATTAATAGACCTGCATTTGATGTCGAGGGAGAAGGTTTTTTTTATCCGCTCGCTTAGCTGCTCCCCAGTAACATCACGAATAGTACTTTTTGTAGTAATCTCAAGTCTTTGTTCCATCAATTCAATATCGAGATGAAGGATTTTATAACTAATCTTTGGTTTCACAAAGGAATAACAGTTTTGGTCTTGCCATTTGGAAGAAGTTCGAGGAGATCGTCTGGGTGGACCGTAAACCTTTTGGCAAGCGATTTTGCAATTGCACCCTTATCTTTACCGCTAAGAGCGGGAATAAGACTAATTTCTTGAGGAATATGGATTTTGGAACACTGTGGTATCACTTTCATATTTTCATCCTTACCGATACGAAGGGACAGTGGAGTGGAGCGGAACCATTTACGTTCACCAAGAATTGCAAATGCACCAGAAGGTACAAACCCACCGCTTACATTTTTAGTAAGTTTTTCTTTGGTAACTGCATAGACATCCACACTTGCATTTCCATTTTGCCATGCTTTGGAAAATGATGCAGCAAACTGTGCAGCCTCGAGAAGTTCGCTTTCATCAGAATCCTTACCCCCTTTAAGTACTACAACTGCGCCTCCTTGGATATCTGCATGGAAAAAAAGGTCATTATCTTCCATATACTTTGAAACCACCATGTCATTTTGTTGCGCATTTCGTCCCCCGATCATCAGTAGACCACCACTGGTGTGTGAGAAGTGGAATTTTTCATACCATTCTTTTGTACGTTTTAGGCGGACAGACTTTGTATCGCTTTTTTTGGAATTCGCTTGGGAAATTTCTTTTTCGGTTTCCTTAATGGCTTTTTCTGCGCCATGAACTTTTTCCCTTGCCTCTTTTGCAAGCTGGTAGTAATAGGCTGCATTTTCATGTACAGATTTGTTGTAAAAGAGCGTTATGCGCATAAAAAGAATATTGATAGTACCATTAAAATAGGTAGACGCAAAGACTTTTCATGAGGGTAGCTGCAATAGATTGCTTTAGAGGCCTTTCCATAGTTCTCATGGTTTTTTTT
This sequence comes from Microcaldota archaeon, assembly GCA_023248035.1. Taxonomy (GTDB): domain Archaea; phylum Micrarchaeota; class Micrarchaeia; order Anstonellales; family Bilamarchaeaceae; genus Bilamarchaeum. The sequence goes on along the minus strand of JAHFFJ010000034.1, from coordinate 4,168 downwards.
ACCATGCTACTCGCACTTAGCAGTAACATACCGGATTTCATAACTCATAATCTCCCAAATTCGATTCATATTGGTGATTTTGTACTTCCGATGTTTCTTTTTGCGAGTGGAATGTCCATAGTTTTTTTTAGGGAGAAACACATCAAGAAGGGAAGACTAGAATATGTTTTGGACATAATAGAACGTGCAGGCAAACTTGCCATTATCTGGCTTTTTTTATCCCCATTTTCTGCTGCTGGGTTTATGGGATTTGATGAACTTATACTTGGTATAATACTTTTTCTGGCAGTGATAATAATTGCTGAATTTCCTGAAAAGGCGATTGTATTAGGAGTGGCAGTACCAATAATTTTCTACCTTATACTACATTACATGGGAGGGCTTCCGGATTTTAGTGCACATTATATAGGAGGTTATGCCTCAACAATATTTTACTTGCCAATTATGCTCGCAGGATTCATAGCAGCAAAAACGCAGAATAGGGGGCCTGTGATCTTAGGAAGCCTTGCAGTTGGATTGATACTTTCATTTTTTATCCCACCTTATAAACTTATTGCAAGCCCTTCATTCATGATGCTGGCTGTTTTTTTTTCTTTATTGATCTTTGAACTTATTGAAAGATTCAAGATAAGGAATAGTCATCTAGAATACCTAGGAAAAAAACCACTTAGGTATTGGATATTGATGTATGTGGTGATTATCATACCAGTATTGTACTATGCGTATTATTCCGGAATTGGATTGCCACTTGGATTTGCTTGGGAAGAAGCAGTGGTGATAAACATAGGGCTGATTGGGTTTTTGTATCTGTTATCAAAAGTAGTAGACAGAATTCCCATAATAAGCAAAGTGATGTAATCGGAGGGGAAGAAAGAAAGTAAATTGTATTGCTATTAGTCTTCTAGTTTTTTTAAACGCAAACGGATTGCAGCAAGTCCCATATTTACAATATCTGAATGTAGTTTTACACCAGTTTCTTTCCGATCAGTCCACTTTATTGGAATTTCAGTAACTTTAAGTCCTTTAATCTGTCCACGTATCAATAGTTCGCTATCCCAAAACCAGTGGTTGTCATTAACTTCGGAAAGCAGATTTGATTTAAGCAGTGAATATTTCCTAAAGGCCTTGAAACCACATTGATGATCATATATTTTGGTGGGGAACAGAGTACGTAAAAACAAATTGTAGCCCTTGCTAAATATCGTTCGGATTAATGAGCGGCCGCAAACTTTAGATGTTGGTAAAAGCCGAGAGCCAGTAGATATATCGGCTCCGTTTTCTATAGATAGTATAAGCTCGGAGAGCATGTTAAGATCTGCAGCAAGGTCAATATCCATATAGACAATAATATCACCTTTTGACGCTGCGATTGCTTTCTTGATGGTTAGACCACGACCAAGCCGTTTTGGTGATGAAAATAGTTTTACATTTGGAGAGGTAAGTTTTTTTGCAACTTCAAGGGTCTTATCAGTACTTGAATCTTCACCAATAATAATTTCATAATCATAATTAAGGGAATTGAGATGATTAGTGATTTTTTCCAGATTTGTCTTTATGATTTTTGCTTCATTCCTGACAGGAAGTATAACACTGATCATAAAGTATCGTAAATCTTAGATAGCGAACTAGTATTATAACTGTTTATGATATAGCCGGATAAAATAATGGAGATGATTGCGTATGCAGTACCTCCGATTATATCTAGGATATAATGCTCACCAAGATAGATTATAGAAATACCCATTATAAGCGGATATAGAATTGCAATTGGTGCTGTTTTCTTTCCAAATCCAAGAATTACAAAGTATGCAGTTATCATAGGATAGGCAAAATGAAGAGATGGAAACGCGGCAACTGGATTTGCATTAAAGAAGTAATATATTGAGGGCATGGAAACAATGTTGTTTTGCAAATCGACTTCTAATGTAATATGCCTAATATCGATAAGACCCTTTTGAGCAGCAAGCCATGGTGGCGCAACGGGCAATATAAGAAATGTAAGCAGACCAAGATAACTTGCGACTATAAATGATAGGAAAAAATACTCGTATAGTTCTTTCCTTTTGAACCAAAGAATTGCACCGAATATGAATGGTATGAAAAAATGCAGTGTATAGAAAAAAACCATTATGATATTTATTGATGGTTGAAATGGTTCAAGAGCGGTTTGAAGGATTTTTGTCGGTAGTAATCCTCCACCTATAAAAGTATCAAATTGGATTGGAGCATTATAGTTTACGTAGCTGTTTAGAAAAGGTACAAAACCAGAGAGCGCATCGTAGGATGCAAGAAGGATGAAGTATTTCGAGAAACTTCGGATCATTTCGCCCCCTTTATTGAATATTATTATGAAAGAAAGCAAAAGTAGGAATAGGTGGTCTGGTGCAAGAACCAGGGCACCGCCGCTTAGATAGATTAGCACAAATGAAACAAAAAGAAACATCAGATAATAGATTGAAAATCCCTTTAGGACAAGATCTGAGATATGATTTTTCTTATTTAGGAAAGATGATATTTTTTTTAGTTCCACTTTGTCACCATAAATACTATAAACGATATATTTTAGCAGCCACCTATTTCGTTATTTTGTATATTGCAACAGTTTTAACATGATAAACTGTTTCAGAATTATTGTAGGGCTTTTCTGGTTCATCTCCAAGTATGGCAACATAATCTGGAGCGGTAAGATTGCTATCCTTTCTGAATGTTGATTCCAGATCATTGAATAGATTTTTGAATGATGAATCAAGAGTCTGATATTTTTTGTTATGGTAATTTTCAATAAAATCTTTTTCCATTTGGGCTGATGTGCCGTTATGATTCAAGATCCATCCAAAATCCGATGCATGGCCATATTGCAGCTTTTCATTGAGCATTTTATAGGCAATTAACCCTGGCTGATAGTTTCCGATTATAAGAGTATTTTGTTTACCTACAAGAATTAAGCCTGCGGATTTTTGCTCGATAAAGTTAGTATAAACTCCAGAATAGAAATATAAAATAGCAACTAATGAGAGTATAAGTGTGATAGCAAGAAATATTGAGAAGAAAAAATCAATCCGTTCTTTGCCATCTGGCTTTATTAGAAACAAAGCTGCAAAATACGCAATTGCAGGCATTACTGGAAGATAGTACCAGATCATGAAATAGCCCGAAAGAAGTGGGAAAATGGTTAAGATATACCAGACACTCATGAACAGATTTTCTTTTCGGTATTTCCAGAAACCAAATAATGAAAGTGAGAACCAGATTGCGTTTGTTTGTAGGAATGAGCTCACAGAACCTATGAACATTTCAAACTGGTTAGATGCTTTTGTAGTTATTAGGTGGAGTGTAAATTCCGTGAAGTAACTTTCTGATAATCCTGCTCCAGCGATTAGATATAGGTTAAGTAGGAAGCATAATGGAACTAGAGTTAATGAAAGTAAAAAAATAGGTTGTTTGAAAATTTCTTTTTTCTTATTGAAAAAGTAGATGATTATTAGAAGGGGAATCATAAAAGCAAGAATATGTTTTGTAAAAAATGCAGCAACTGCTAAAAAACCCCCCGCAGCAAAACGCCAGTTTTCTATTCTTTTTGGAGGGTGCTCGGTATACAGGTAAATTGAACATATTGTGAGAAAAAAGAATAAAGAATCGGTAAGAAGTGCGTCATTTGAATATACTGATGGGAGAGAAACGAGAAAAATCACTGTTGAAAAAAATGCGTATGTACGGTTTGAAACTCCTTTTAGCAATAGAAAAAGAGGCACAACTGATAATAGTCCAAAAATAAAGGATGGTAGACGATAGGCAACTTCCAATGGGAGGATGGAGGGTAGTTGAGAGAAAAGTGAATAAACCCAAAAAAATAGGATTGGTTTCCAGCCTACGGGATAATCAAGAAAAGTCGGAATTATAGTATGATGAACAACCTGTTCATTTATCATTATTGCATAAATGCCTTCATCCTGCACAAATGGTAGAAAGTTAAGTAAGGGAAGACGAGTAACTAAGTAGATTGAGATGAGCAGAATGATAAGTGTACTGTTTTTTGGTAGTTCAAATGCCATAAGACCAACATTAAATTACGAAATAAAAATTGCGGGTAGATTAAGTTCTTCTAAATAAATATAAATGTATGAGGTCTTTTACATTAATTAGTATCAGATACCACAATGATAAACCT
>JAHFFJ010000033.1 GCA_023248035.1 Microcaldota archaeon | reverse complement strand
ATAACATCAAGATTATGCTCAATTACAATAACAGTATTTCCCTTTTCCACAAGCCTTTGAAGAACCTCCAGGAGTTTATTTACATCCTCGAAATGCAATCCGGTTGTAGGTTCATCAAGGATATACATTGTTTTTCCGGTGGAACGTTTGGAAAGTTCGTTTGACAGTTTCACACGTTGGGCTTCGCCACCAGAAAGAGTAGTAGCAGGCTGACCTAGTTTGATGTATCCAAGCCCTACATCCTTAACTGTCTCGAGCTTTTTTCTTATTGCAGGAATACTTGCGAAAAATTCCAGTGCTTCGTCCACACTCATTTCAAGTACATCGGAAATATTCTTACCTTTGTAAAGAATCTCAAGTGTTTGGGAGTTGTATCTTTTTCCCTTGCAAATTTCACAAGGAACATAGACATCTGCAAGAAAATGCATGGCTATTTTGATTAATCCATCGCCCTCACAATTTTCGCATCGCCCTTGAGCAACATTAAATGAGAAGCGACCCGGATTATAGCCACGAGCTTTTGATTCCTGGGTTCTTGAAAATAACTCGCGAATAGCAGTAAAGACACCTATATAAGTTGCAGGATTAGAACGCGGGGTGCGGCCAATCGGGGACTGATCTACAGTGATTATCTTATCAAGATTATTAACCCCATGAATTACTTCATGCTTACCGACCTTTAATTTCGAACCATTTAGTATGTTGGAGAGAACTGGGAATAAAGTTTCTGAAACAAGAGAAGATTTCCCAGAACCCGAAACACCAGTTATGCATGTCAGAACCCCAACAGGAAATCCTACATAAAGACTTTTTAGGTTGTTTTCACTTGCACCGACAAGTTCCACCATAGCCAAAGGCTTGCGTCGGGTTTGTGGAGGAGTAATTTTTTTACGGCCTGAAAGATAATCACCAGTAACTGAGCGTGGGGATTTTTTTAGCTCTTCTACTGTTCCGGAAGCAACCACTTCCCCACCAAGCCTTCCTGCACCCGGACCCATATCGATTACATGATCAGCACTAATCATGGTCTCTTCATCATGCTCCACAACAACTAAAGTATTCCCAAGGTCCCGAAGCCTTTTTAGGGTAGATAGGAGTTTCGAATTATCGCGCTGATGGAGACCTATAGATGGTTCATCCAAGACATAGACGATACCAGTCAGGTTGGAACCAATTTGAGTGGCAAGCCGGATTCTTTGTGATTCTCCACCCGAAAGAGTTGCACTTTCCCGTGAAAGATTAAGGTAATTGAGCCCCACATTTTCGAGGAATTCAAGACGGGAGTTTATCTCCCGGAATATTGGAGCTGCTACTTTTCGCTCGCTTTCGCTGAATTTTACTGATGAGAGGTAGGATTTTGCATCACCTATGGGAAGTGCACAAACCTCCATTATGTTTTTTTCTCCAACAAGAACGTTTAGCATTTCATCCTTAAGCCTCATGCCCTTGCACTTGGGGCAGGTTTTTTCCAGCATGAATTTTGAAATTTCATCCTTGCGCCCTTCAGACTGTGTCTGGTGGAAAAGCCGCTCAAGCTGGGGGACTATACCTTCAAATTGGCTCTCGTATTCATAAGTTGAATTACCGCTTTTGCTTTCATATTTGAATTTCATCTTGTCCTTTGCACCATATAGAAGGATGTTTAATTTTTCTTCAGGAATTTTTGAAACCGGCACATCAATTTCAATATCATTTTGAATTGCGACATCACGAACCTGCTGCATTCTCCAGCCACCTTCCATAAGGCGACCGTAGCAGACAATCGCACCATTAATTAGTGAAACTGCACGATTGGGAATTATCAAATCAGGATCAAATTCCATCTTAAAGCCAAGACCATGGCACTCTGGACAGGCACCAAAAGGGGAATTGAATGAAAAATCACGTGGCTGGATTTCACCAAGTGAGATGCCATGTTCTGGGCATGCATTTTTAGCCGAATACATGCGCTCATCACTGCCAATCTTTACAATCATCATGCCTTTTTCTTTTAGTGCCGATTCAATCCCTTCGTGAAGGCGATCCTTATTTCCCGCATCTACAACGATACGATCGACCAGTACAAGTATGGTATGTTTTTTGTTTTTGTCAAGCTTTGGAATCTCAACCTCGCTTAGATCGATCGTTTCACCATTAACATAAATCTGGTATAGACCGGCTTTTTTGAATTTTTCAAATTCTTTTTCAAACCTTCCCTTTTCCCCACGGGCAATTGGAAAAAATAGTTCGATCTTTTTGCCAGGGAATAGAGAGAGAAGATTTAGTGCAATCTCATCTGGACCTTGTTTTGATATGGGTTTCTTGCAAACTGGACAATGTGGTTTTCCTATCCTGGCATATAGAAGCCGCATATAGTCGTATATTTCAGTCACTGTACCAACAGTTGATCTTGGATTTCTGGAGGTAGTTTTTTGATCGATTGAAATTGCAGGTGAGAGTCCCTCTATCGAATCAACATCAGGCTTGTTCATTATGCCAAGAAATTGGCGTGCATAAGCAGAAAGCGATTCGACATATCTTCGCTGTCCCTCAGCGTAGAGGGTATCGAAAGCAAGGGTGGATTTTCCGGAGCCTGAAAGACCGGTGACAACGGTTATCTTACCTCGTGGAATTTCTACATTGACGTTTTTGAGGTTGTGTTCTCTAGCTCCCTTGATAATTATTTTTTCTTCTATTTTATCACCTAGAATTGGCATTGGCTATTGTTTAGCAAACGTAGAATGGTCAGAGGCTGTATTTATGGTTTTTGGGAGTGGATTTCCGCATTTAAGAGAATGAGTTTGAAATAAAATAAAAAAATTACTCGTTCATTGCAGCCATGAATCTCGTCATCCATTCCATTTTCTTTTCCATGGACTGTTTCTCAGATTTGTGCTCTTCCATATGTGCTGCCATTCCTTCCATTATAAGGTCTGCAACCTTGTCGAGTTTCTTGCCCATTTTAGCATTCATACGATCCTTTACACGATCTTTGAGTGCTTCCTTGAAAGCCCACATACTTACGCCCATGGCTAGTTCGCCAGGAGCTGGACATCCACATGAGGATTCACAGCCTGAATCGCATGAAGAACCGGAATCCGATTCACAAGCTGATTCGCATTTACAAGAATCGCAACCGCAATTTGATCCACAAGATGAACCACAGTCTGTTTCACATTTTCCGCCTTCACAATTTTCTCCCATTCAAATCTACCTCCATTATTTGGTCTGCTTACCTAAAGCTAAAGCAGGTAAGTCAGAACATCAGTAACTTTAATATTGAAGGTAGCTATTAAAAAATGGTATACTACCTAAAAAGAAAGTATGAAAGACAAAGATGGAGAGCACAGTATGGAATGTTCTACATGCCCGGTTGAGGCAACTCTTAAGGTTCTTGGAGGGAAATGGAAAATATTGATAATTTTTCACCTTAATGGAAATTCCCGAAGATTTAGTGAGCTTAAACGTTCGATAACTGGCATAACTGAGAAAATGCTTGCGCAGCAACTAAAGGAACTTGAAGCTGATGGCGTTTTAAGCAGGAAAGTTTATCCCCAGGTTCCTCCCCGTGTGGAGTATACAGTAACAAAATATGGGAGAACTCTTGAGCCAGTGATAAAATCAATGTGTAGGTGGGGAATGGAGCATAGGAAGAGAAAATCGAACTTATAGTGAACAAATCCGAACCTAATTTTTTTTGAAAACAAGAACCTGGATACCGCCAAGAAGTTCAAAACTACGTAAATCCAAAAACTCGGCAATATATTGACTAAAAGTGGATATGCCATCCAAAATTCCAGGATTAATTGCATCGAATACCGAGTTAAGAACCAAACTTAAGCCTGCATTTACAGAAGCCCCTAATGCAACCACATCACGAGCTTCGGTAATTTCAAGGGAAAAGAAAAAAACTTCGCCAGTTAGTATCAGGTATCCACCGGTTTTCAATACTCTCGCAGACTCGCCGATTGTCGCTCGGATTAATCCTGAATCAACTAGTGGATCTGAGAGGAAAAAATGCGCATGGACTTCATCAAAAGAACCTGACTCGAATGTAAGGCTTGTGGCATCCATGCGATGGAACCGAATATTTGAACGGATTAAATCTGGTAGATGAGTTTCTGCTTGAACTATTCTTTGGGCTATTTCCGAATAAGTATTCGAGGTATTCGGTTGCTCGATTCCATGATATTCAACCGAAGATGGCAAAATTTTGGCAAATGCAGCTACACTTCGCCCCATCGGAACCCCACCATGACCAATTTCGAGAACTTTGACCACATTCATGAAGTTAACCCTTCCGAATTTTCCTCATCTTATCCCTTATAGCAATAGCTTTTTCAAAATCAAGTTTCTCTGCAGCATCCTTCATCTGCTCTTCAAGCATTGCAATCAGCTCTTCCTTTTCTCTGCTGCTTGTTGGAATGGAAAATGGAACTGAACCATCTTCGTCCTTTGGAATTGGTTTTATTATCGTCTTTGGAATAATTCCATTCTTGCGATTGAACTCCGATTGTTTTTTCCTTCTGCGGTTTGTTTCTGCGATTGCCTTTTGCATGGCATCAGACATATTATCGGCATACATGATTACTTTGCCATTAACGTTTCTTGCAGCACGGCCGATTGTCTGAATAAGAGAAGTTTCTGAACGTAAAAATCCTGTTTTATCTGCATCGAGTATGGCTACAAGGGAAACTTCGGGGAGATCGATACCTTCCCTAAGCAGGTTTATACCGACAAGGCAATCGAATGCACCAGCACGTAAAGCACGAATAACTTTCGTTCGTTCAAGTGTATCTATATCTGAATGCAGATAACGAACACGAGCACCTTTTTCATGAAGATAGCTTGAGAGATCTTCTGCCATTCTTTTTGTTAGAGTGGTCACAAGAACCCGCTCGTTAATTTTAGAGCGTTTGTTAACTTCTTTGAGCAAATCATCAATTTGACCCTTACTAGGCCTAACTTCGACTTCCGGATCAATAAGCCCGGTAGGACGAACGATCTGCTCCACCACCTGGCTGGAATGTTTTATTTCATAATCCGTTGGTGTTGCAGAAACGAAAACTACATTTTTCATAAACGTGGAAAATTCATCGAACTTTAACGGCCGGTTATCAAATGCACAAGGTAGCCTAAAGCCGTTTTCAACAAGGGATTTTTTTCTGCTATAATCACCATGAAACATTCCTCTTATTTGGGGCAGGGTAACATGTGATTCATCTATGAACATCATGAAATCTTTTGGAAAATAGTCTAGCAAACAGTAGGGCCGCTCACCAGGCTTTCTGCCATCAAAGTGACGGGAATAGTTTTCTATACCAGAGCAATAACCAAGCTCACGAATCATTTCAAGGTCGTATTTTGTCCGCTGCTCTAAGCGCTGACGTTCAAGCGGCTTGAGAGAGGGGGCATATTCAGCCAGTTCGGATTCTATTGCAGCTAGTGCATCATCTTTTGTCTCTTCAGGAACAACGAAATGTTTGGCTGGCAAAAGAAGGTAGTTTTGAGCAGTTGCTTTGCGCCCGGTCATGATATCAAAAAATTCTATTTTTTCTATCATTTCATCTTCAAAACTAATTCGAATAGCGTGATCGAGAAATGGCGGGAAAATTTCGAGAACATCACCACGAAAACGGAAGGAGCCTTTTTCAAGTACTGCATCGTTGCGCGAATATTGCATAGAAACAAGGGTAGATAGGATTTTTTTACGTGTAAACAACTCACCGCAACGAAGATCAAGACCAAGACTTTTGTAGGTGCCCGGGTTTCCAAGACCATAGATGCATGAAACCGAGGCTATGATTACAGTTGGAAGTCCGGATAGAAGATAGGATGTTGCCTGAAGACGGAACTGCTCAAGTTTTTCATTTCTTTGTGCTTCTTTTTCAACGTAAGTATCACTTGATACAATGTAGCTTTCAGGCTGATAATAATCGTAATAAGAAATAAAGTAGCCGACATTATTTTTTGGGAAAAACTGCTGAAATTCTGCATAGAGTTGTGCAGCAAGAGTCTTGTTGTGTGATATTACAATGGCTGGCTTTCCGCTATTTGCAATAACATTTGCCATTGTGAATGTTTTACCCGAGCCAGTAACTCCAAGAAGGGTTTGCTTTCCGCCGGATTTTGCCAGTGAAGTAATTTTTTCGATTGCCTGAGGCTGATCACCAGCAGGAGAATAAGGTGCCTCTAAAGAGAACATATATGATAGTAAAACTAAACCTTAACTTAAATAGTTCTTAAGTGAGTCTCGGCATCTTGAAGGATATTTTTAGTGTTTTTGTATGTGAGTTTTTTCATAGCATCATCGAATGTGAGCCATTCAAAACCTACATGCTCATCAGAAAGACGCACTTTTTCAGATTCTGTTTGTGCCAGGAAAAAAATTACTTCTTTTTTTGAAGGCCGACCGTTTCTATTATACGTATAGCTAATGTGTGTCTTAAAATCAGGAACAAATGTAATTGATGAAATTCCAGTTTCCTCAAGCAGCTCGCGTTTTGCAGTTTCTTCTTCACTTTCATTAGGTTCAGTATGACCTTTTGGAAGATCCCAATGCCCCTCCCAATAGTGAAGTATTAGATATTTTCTACTCCCAATCGAGCTACTCTCACCTTCATCGACACCGGGAGTTATAAAGAGAATTATTCCACAAGATTTCTCATCTATCATAACAAAGCCTGGATGGGCAAATTTAAAAACAATGCTACTTATAGATTTACCAGTTTAAAGATAATTTAGATCATTACATGCTAATTAGGTGAACAAATGGGAAAATTTCCAGAAGCAGACTCAAGACTTGCAGCTATTAATATATGCAGAAAGTGCAAAACCAGGAATAGGACAACAGTAGACAAGTGCAGAAAATGCGGCTCGGAATATTTGAGGCCAAAGAGAAGAGAGATAAGAGCGAAGAAGTGAGTTTATAAACCCTTATAGCCACTATCTTAGCTCGTTAGTCTTTTATTTAAGTAGCACAATCAATAGAAGAATTACATAAAAAATTATATTAATGAAAGTTAGGTGGATTAATGGGTAATGGCGAATTTGCAGGAAGAAACTTAGAAAGAAAGAGAAAAAAGCACAAGTGGCTCTCTAAAAGATGGAAGAGGAGAGCACTAAAACTTAAGGAGAAGTTCGACCCATTAGAAGGAGCACCACAAGCAAAGGGAATCGTACTTGAAAAGGTAGTTCTAGAACAAAAGCAGCCACACTCTGGACTTATAAAATGTGTAAAGGTTCAGCTACTTAAGAATGGTAAAGTTGTAACTGCACATGCAGTCAGAGATAAGGCAATAACATTCATAGATGAGCATGATGAAGTTATACTAGCTGGCCTTGGTGGATCCCAAAGAGGGCAGATGGGATCGATACCCGGTGTAAGGTACAAGGTAGTTGCAGTAAACAATGCTGACCTTCAGATGTTAAGAAGGGGTAAGAAAGAGAAACCCAAGAGGTAATTGATGTAGAACCGGACGAAGTTTGATCAAACTTTAACCGGTGTAAAAAAGGAGGAAAGTTTGAATGGATAAGTTGTTTGGAAAGTATTCACTTGAAGAAGTTCAGATAAAAGATCTGAGCCTTGCCCAGAACATATCACTTAAGTCAATAGTAATACCCCACACTTTTGGAAGATATTCAAAAAAATCATTAGGCAAGACCCAGATAAATGTTATAGAGCGCCTTGCAAACAAGTTGATGAGAGGGGGAACTGGAGAGAAGACTTCGGGTAAGGTTATACGAACCCACGGAAGAATGCAGGGCAAAAAGATGAAAGCACTAAAAGTGGTAGAAGAGGCTTTGGATATAGTTGCAGAATCAGCAAAAGAAAATCCAGTCCAAACACTCATAAGAGCACTTGAAAATGCAGCTCCAAGAGAAGACGTTACAAGAGTTTCACATGGTGGTGTTAGCTACCAGATAGCAGTTGATGTTTCAGCAACACGAAGATTGGACATGGCACTTAGAAATATTGCACTTGCAGCCCTAATGGGTGCATTCAACAAGCCAAAATCTTTAGGACAAGCACTTGCAGATGAGATAATATCCACTTCTAAAGGGGATATGCAAGCAAGCTATGCCATGAAGAAGAGAGACGAAACAGAAAGAATGGCAAGAAGCGCCCGCTGATGTTTCTCTTAAATACCTATAAATCTTCTATCTAGTTTGGTTACTATGACCTTCAAAGGTAGTACTTTTTTTGATTCTACTCCAAGAGTAAGGAGAGCACTAGTTGAAAGACTTGCCTTAGGGGAACCACGTAATTCAAAACGCTCTTTTAGAAGCTGGACTATGGAATGCGATCGGGAAATTAAAACAATGCTATCTGACTTGCGAGGGGATTTAAAACCGAAAAAAGAACGTGCTGTAATAAGTCGCTATTTAGCTGATTTGTGTGAATTACGAGCTTCGTTAATAGTAGCACTTGGAAGAGCAAAAGCGGTTAGAGAAGTGGTTGAGTTGTGTGGACAGGATTATCCATTTCCATTAAACATACTTACCGAATTAGAAAGAACAAAAGCCAGATTGGAGATAATAGACCAAATTGGAACATCCTGGGTTAGGAGGGGAAATAGCTCAACCTGGTACGACGATAATTATTATCCTATTGGTGAGCAGGTAGCTAGATATGTTGATAGTAAGACCGATAGCACATACTCCAAAGGTGAAATTTTTGTCCTGGAGTTTGGCCTCAATATAGGGAGTTTTTTACATAAATTGATTAGGATACATTTTGGAAAACCGATTGCAGAGGCTGGAAAGGAAGCAGATGTTAGTATTGAGTCTTATCTTGAACAGTTGGAAAGCGTAGCAAGATGGAAAAACCAGCCACTTTACATGCGCAGTTTTGCAAACTCACTCCAGATAGGCATAGATAGAATCCATTGCGATCCAAAGAGGACTACGTTCGTAGCATATCACATACCAAATGATTGGTCTGGAAATCCATCTAGACCAACAACAATTATGAACTTGGTGAGAACGCCTTTTTTATTAACTGAATAACAAACCTTTATTTACTTCTTTTTTCCATATAATTAACATGCCAGATTGGAAAAAGAAACTAACACCAGAGCAGTACCAGGTACTTAGAGAAAAAGGAACCGAACTACCTTTTAGTGGCAAATATGTTAATCATAAAGAAACGGGGAATTATATGTGCGTTGCATGTGGAGCAGAGCTTTTCTCTTCTGATACCAAATTTGATTCCCATTGCGGATGGCCAAGTTTTTTCAAAGCAAAATCTCAAAACATTGAACTTAGGGATGACAATAGTCATGGAATGCAGCGAATAGAAGTTTTGTGTAAGAACTGTGGCGGTCATCTGGGACATGTTTTTGATGATGGACCAAAACCAACCGGGCAGAGATTTTGTATAAATTCAGTAGCCTTAGACTTCAAAAAGGAAAATGATGAGAAAACAAAAAACGAGAGCAAATAGATGACAGCTTTATATTCTTTTCCACATAGATAAATTACTAGTCTAATCTTAGTCAGATTAGTTACTATTTCTTTCAAGGTGAAATTTTTATGGCACGAAAAGAATTTGTAGTTGAAGAAGTCCAGAAGATGATGGAAAGTATAGACGCAATACGTAACGTCGCAATAGTAGCCCATGTTGATCATGGAAAAACAACACTTACAGACTCTTTAGTGGCAAGAGCAGGACTTATATCCAAAGAACTTGCAGGAGCTCAGCGATGGACAGATTTTGATCCTCAGGAACAGGCAAGAGGGATTACTATAAAATCTGCAAACATATCGCTTAGTTTCAATTTTGAAGGTAAAGACCATCTCATTAATCTTATCGACACGCCAGGTCACGTAGATTTTGGATTCCATGTGGTTAGAGCAATGAGAGCGGTTGATGGAATTTGCCTCGTAGTTGATGCTGTAGAAGGTGTAATGCCCCAGACTGAAACCAACCTAAGGCAGGCACTTAAGGAGAGAGCCAAACCAGTTCTTTTCATCAACAAAATAGACAGGTTGATAAATGAACTTAAACTTGATTCGACAGGAATGCAGCAACGATTCATTAAGATCATAACGCAGGTCAATAAAATCATTGAGGCTAATGCTCCTGCAGATAAAAAAGACGATTGGGTAATAAAAGTCGAAAAAGGAAATGTTGCATTTGGAACTGCATACAACAAATGGGCACTCTCTATAAAGTCAATGAAAAAGTTCAATATTTCATTTAAGGAAATCCACCAAAAGTGTGTGGATGGTGACCATAAGTATTTAGTAGAACGCAGTCCTCTTGATGAAGTTTTACTTGAGATAATTATAACTCATCTTCCTTCACCCAAATTTGCACAGCCTTATCGTATTCCAGTTCTTTGGAAGAATGGTGATCTTACCACTCAGGAAGGTAAAGACATGCTCGCTTGCAGCACCAGCGGTAAAATAATCGGTGTTTGTTTTGGAGTTGTTTACGATGAACATGCTGGAGAAGTAGCAGTAGTTCGATTCTTCTCAGGTGTAGTGGAAAAAGGAGCCCAGCTATACATAACATCCAAGAAGGTGTTTGCCAAGGTACAACAGGTCGGTATATACATGGGACCAGACAGAGTGGCAGCAAACAAAATTATGGCAGGTAATATTGGAGCAGTTGTTGGATTGAAAGATGTTTATGTTGGTGAAACTATTTCTTCAGAACCAATTGAACCTTTCGAGCAGATAAAGCATTATTCTGAACCAGTCATAACAAAATCAATAGAAGTAAAGGAGCAGAAAGATTTACCTAAGCTTATTGAAGCACTAAGAAGTATCTCCAAGGAAGATCCCACATTAAAGATAACACTCGCAGAAACGGGTGAGCACCTCATAAGCGGAAACGGAGAGCTTCATTTGGAAATTATAGAATACAAGATAAAGAACGAGAAGAAAGTGCCGATAATAACTTCTCCACCCCTCGTTGTTTATAGAGAAGCATTGTTAGGTAAGGCAGGTCCTGTTGAAGGCAAATCACCAAACAAGCACAACAAGATAAAGGTCACAGTTGAACCGCTCGAGCCAGAGATACGAAAGGCCATAGAAGATGGTGTAGTAAAGGAAGGGAAACCAAAGGGCCGGGAAGTTTGGGAGAAACTCGTGGAACTCGGCATGGATCGGGAAGAAGCAAGAAGTATTTATGACATACATAGTGCCAGCGTTTTCATAAATGGAACAAAAGGTATTCAGAACCTAAATGAAGTTGAAGAGCTTCTAGTTCAGGGTTTTGAAGAAGCTTTGAAGCAGGGACCTATGGCAAAGGAGTCTATGAGCGGTATCAAAGTAACTCTGGTAGATGCCATACTCCACGAGGATAATATCCACCGTGGTCCTGCACAGATGTTGCCAACAATAAAGAGGGCAATATATGCAGCTATGCTTATTGCGGGAGTAACACTTCTTGAACCAAAGCAGAAAGTCCTGATAAATACCCTGCAGGAATATGCAGGCAACGTCATAACCTTGACAAATGGAAGAAGAGGAACTTTAGTGAACATGGAGCAAGAAGGTGAAAATGCAGCAGTTACATCTTTATTGCCAGTTGCAGAGATGTTTGGTTTTGCAAATGATCTTCGTGGCGTTACTCAGGGAAGGGCAATATGGTACCAGGAATATGCAGGATACCACCCAATGCCTAAAGAACTGGTAGCGAAAGTGGTAAGGCAAATAAGAGAACGAAAGGGTGAAAAACCAGACCCACCAACTCCGGAGTTCTTCATGGAATGAAAAGGACCAAGGTCCTTTTCTAATCTCCTTTAAAAAGAACCAAGGTTCTTTTCTAATCTCCTTTAAAAGGAACCAAGGTTCCTTTTTATCCTCCTTTTTTTTGAATCTCTTTTTCTTTGAACTGAAAGGAAACTACGTTTCCTTTCTAACCTTCCTCCATTAGAACGTTTCCTTTCTAACCTTCCTTTTCTTTTGTATCTTCCTTCAACAAAGGCAAAAATAATGGATCTAAAGAGCAAATATTACTTCTGCTCCAAAAAATCTATAAATTCGTTTACAAAATCTCCTAGCTGACTAATAGTAGTAAATATCCGATCCGAAACAGAACCAATGTTAGATATATTTTTATCAAGACCAGATTTGAAGGATATACCAGTATCATGCAAGCGCATTACAGGCTTTGTAAATGCAATCAGCCAACCAAGTTCTATGCGAACACCATAAGAATCCTGTGGAATCATTATTGCACCAGTGCATTCTTTTGTCCAGTTAAAATCACGGGGAACGTAGATGCTTGGATCTTGTTCTCCAGTCCACCCTTCTTCCCTAAAAGCACACCAAGTAACTACACCACGCTCTTGGGCAAATGAATCTATAGTATCCACTAGACAACGAAGCCTGGTGATTTCAGACTGCCTGCCGATATGACCGGTAATTGGAGTAGCAATAAATAATTTTAGTGGCTTTGGGAACTGGCACTTTTTCATGTTGAATAGTGATCATTGTTCATATTTAAAAGTTATGAGCAAAAAATTTACAAAAACACAATAAATATAAGAATTTTGGTATAAAAGCTAATTTATGAAGATTGATACCACAGACAAGCATCTGATTTTTTTACTCGAAAGGAATGCCCGGATGCCATTAAAAGAACTCGCAGACATGTTGGGAGTCTCAAGAGAGGCGGTGAATTATAG
>JAHFFJ010000032.1 GCA_023248035.1 Microcaldota archaeon | reverse complement strand
TTTGTGTCATTAATAACTCTCTTACTTGCTCTATTTATTTGCTTTGTTCATCCACAATAGTTAAAAACAACCCCGCTCAATTCAAATAAGTGGATACAATAACAAAGAAAGAATCTTTTGTAAAGCAAATATCTCTCTACCTGAAAAATTCAGACTACCAGAGTGCTTACTCACTTTCAAAAGAATTCATAGTCCTCTTTCCTAAAGAATTGATATCACACTTTCTATTTTCAAAAAGTGCATTCTTCCTACAAAAATATGAAGAAGCATTAGCTGAATCAAGAAAAGCATTCAATCTTGCGTCTGATAACGATTCTCTTATCGCATGCGCAATTCTCTCTGCAAGTGCCTACTACGAACTAAAAGACTATCAAAAAGGTTTTGAATTCCTAAAATCCTTGGAAAAAACAGTTTCGAATGAGCAAATCGAATCTCTTTTGTTTGTCTTTTCACTCGCCCTAAAAAATGATGCTGAAGCTCTTCTCCATGTTGATCTTCTCTACAAACTAAACAAAAAAGCTGGGGAGGAACTAATTATTCGCCACCTTAACTAGGTTAAATAAATCCCTATGATTTTGTAAGATTCGCTATTTTTGCCTTAGTTACTCTTTCTATCTCTCTTGGTGAAATTTTTGTTAATGAATTTTGGGAGCCTCCACCACTAAATACAATATCCTTGAAAATAACATTTTCATCGATAAAAAAAGCTGCAGGATAGCCAAAAGATGGGGTTCCACCCATCGGATAACCTGTTCTTTCCAGGATCTCATCCGCAGTTGCAAACCTGAGTTTTTTTGATTGGGCTACCACTGCCGTTTTCTTGATGTCTAGTCGCTTGGTTCCAGGTATGATTGCTACAACTAAATTGTTAGAATCATCTATCAGGCAGATATTTTTTACAAAATCCTCTGGTTTTGCATTTGCTGATTGGGCTGCTTCCTCTACGCTATGGCAGGAAGTTTGGAAAACAATATGTTCTGCAGCAATGTTTTGATTTTTTATGAAATCAAGCAGTTTCTGCTCAGTCATGGATACAATTGTGATTCTAAATATTTTTATTGTAAACCACGCGCCAAGAATACTTGAGTCGAGCAGATGAATTGGCGCAAATTCTTTTTCTTTAACATCAAAATCGCGGCAGTACTGGGTCTTCCAAGGGAAGGTGTATAACCTAAGAAAAAGATATTCAAGATTGGAGCAGGTTGAAATATTATGGCACTATACCATTCCAATTGCACTAACTAATCGCGCTCTTCAAAACGAACGAATCTCGACGCTGTTGTCCTTAACTCGTTAGTTCGCGTCATTTGTTTGGTATAGGCGCGAGCGGAAAATACTGCGGGTTTGAGCCTTCAGGCGAGCGAACGGAATTTATTCATTTGTAACACTAAGGGCAGTTAAAAACTAGGCCAGCGGTTTTACCCGCTGGCAAGGCGACCAGTTATCCTCCCATGCACTTTCAAAAAAAAGCGTGAGGTATAATGTTAGTTTCAAAAACTATATAAACCTTCTTTTAACTTACTATGTGGTTGTTTTATGTGGTCATTCCAGTTCAAGCATAGACTTTATATCGGTTTCAGTCTATCATATACTTATGAATGCTAAAAAAACTGCTCATCCCGGGCTTAAAAAAGCTCATCCCCCTACTGATCTTGGTAAATGGAAAGCCGATAAAAAGAGAGCCGATGGTAATGTCTCCAAAGGAGCTGACTCCAAAGGAGCTACCAGTGTCAGAACCGAAGAACTTGCCGTTGCTATTAGAAAATCTAGTGGAGATATGCGTTTGGAGGCGTTGAATCAAATCGCAAGAACTACCCCTCAGGCATTATCTGCTTTAGCTATGCCCGAAGACCTTCACTATCGAGATGGTGGAGGGCTATCTTATTCGTCTGATCCAAATATTGGTGTCGATTCCTTTGCAAGTGCACTGGTATTGGGTGCTGATCTTCCAACTTCATTGCCAAATTATGGTGTTGCTATAATTTCGGTTGGTTCAACTGCTTATTGCACTATGGTTGACCTTAAAAGGAAAATTGCAGTATGCTCTTCTGTGGATGTACTTGGGAGTGAAGCTTCATGGGATAGTTTTGTTGCCGATGTTTCTATTGCTATCGCGACTGTAAAAGAACTTTCTGCAAAAGGCGAGACTTTTAGGGCAGTTTTGGTGAAAGATGGGCAAAAAAACTTAATAGCCTGAATACCGAATCGCTTTTATTATTGCACATATATTCAATATTGAGTGACTTTATGCGAAAATATACCCCACCCACTGCATCATCTTCACCACCTGTTCCAAAACAACCACTCCAAGATACGATATTTTCTCGTGCTGAAGTTCTTGCTCATCTATCCAAAGTTTCCAAAATGCCCCTCCCAAATGAACTTTCTGAAGCTCTCGAGCGCATTCTTCCTGATTCATTATATCGTTTCGGAACTAGTTTCTATTCCACTCCCGATCTATCGTTTGGAGATATCCTAGCTAAATTTTTATCTGAAAAAGAACCAGTAAAGGGTTTTATTGGTGTTTTAATTGATTTGCGTTTGGATCGAAGCAATCTGGTGTGCACTCTAATTACCGATCATCTTACGGTTTCTGAAAGTATTGCGAATATTCATGTGCGTGAAGGGGGATCTTGGATCACCTTTTTATCCAAGCTAGTTTAATCTTCCGAATGCGGTATTATATCAAATACACTTGTGTCAATTCTAAATTTGATCCCAAAATAAGTTAACAGAATTTGTTTGGAGATTTCAATTCCTCTATCTGCTATGTGGTGGCTTTTCTGTTTCATATCTGCTGCGTCCACCAGCATATGGCCATTCCTGTCTTGAATCACTTTCCACCCTCCATGTTCCCTCAAATTACCAATTCTACTATCGGGCATAGTTAATCCGTATACTCTGCCATCCTGGTCATCTATTATCTGATCTACCTGTCTTCTTATTTCTGGGGTGTCAGTTATTCCTATTTTCTCAGTTGCTTTTATTAGTTCAACTGCAAGATCTTTTTTCGTTACACTTAATCCTTGTTTGTTAAGCATATCTGCCACTTCTTTTACTAGTCCCTCACTTCCTATTGCAAAATCTGCTGTAAACTGCACTATATTTATGGATCCATTTGGTTCAGATTCAACGTGCCCTGCTACCCAATCGGTGTCTATTGGTTGGAAAGTCAAATGTTCGGTTCCATCTGCAGTTTTTATTATGAATACGGCTGTGTTTCTAGTTGCTCTATCAATAACCATAGCATTTACTGACATCTGATGATAGGCTGCCCAGGCTTTAAATATTTCTTCTCTACCTTCAGCTGTTTTCAACATTCGTGTGAATTGTTCAACTGCGTTATGTCTTGGATCTCGTTCATCAGAAAGGATATTTTCCCGCAATTCTGGATTTGATAAAATTTCATGGCTTGCCATGGCCACGCTTTCTACTCTACCTTCTACGAAATCACCATTAGGCAGACGTATCCGTGTATTATGCCCTTTAAAATCATGAACGTCCTCGCTTATCCCAAATTTTTTCGTTACTACTTTTCCATCATTAGTTCCTGTTTTCATGTCAAATGTATTTAGAGTTTCTGAAACATCTACCAAACCTTCAGCTGCAAGTAATCTTGCTCCGAATCGACTTGGCTCTAAATCATCCTCCTTCACAAATACCCGTCTACCATCCGAAAGATCTATTATATAAGCACCTACGTGGCTACCTGTAGATCCACTTATACTATCTATTGCCGAGATCGTTAGATTCGCATCTCCCAGTAAGGTTTGTAAATGACCTTCAAGGCCACCTGTTACCAAGAGTTCTGCAATTTCTGGTGTGGTTTCAGCAACTTCTTTTCTTGTTTCGGATATTTTTGTTTTTGTGTGTGTATCAATTCCAGCAGGGAAACCTATAGAGACATCTAATATCCCTTCTACTCCGGCAACCTCATAAGCATGTTTCAATTCCCTCTGGAACTGTTTTGGATCTTTCCCCCGTTTTGTTGCCATATCTATAATCGGTTGACCTGGCTCTTCACTTACCAATGCTTCGCTAATTTGTTTATCGCGTAATGCCATCCTTCCGAATTCATCAAACTTGGGTGTGTCTCGTTTCAACCTTGTTTGCTTTTGAAATTCCTCTCTTGCTTTTTCCACACCGCCTTTTCTATAAGCATCTACTATTGCTGCTTTTGCACTACCGTCTATACTTAAAGATTCGAATATTCTGTTCTGAGTGCCTTCTACAACTTGCCTAAATAATAGATCAATAGCATTTAACGCTGCAACATTCTCAGCTTCAGCTTCCACTTGCTGTGCCTCTCTTTTTTCTTGAGCATGTTCCCATTCTTTTGCAATTTTTTCTACTCTCATATCTCCCTTTTCGAATTTAGCGAGTCGCTCTAGTATTTTATTAAGTTCCTTATCCGTACCTATCTTCTTTCCTGTTCGTACAATATCTACCAGTGCTATAAGTTCCTGTGAAGTTTTGGGTTCCACAACTGCTTCTTTTCCACCTAAAGTTGTTTTCCCCTTACCTACTTCCACACCTGCAAGTTTAGTCTGGCCTCTTGGATCTACTACTTCATCTCCAACTGCTATTCTAACCGGTTCAGCATCCCTTGCACTCGCCTTTATCGCATCTGTTGCAGTTCTAAGCTTGCGTGCACCAAACATATCCACGTAACGCTGGAAAACTTCAGGATCAGCTGATCGTGCTGCAATCCCAAATGGAGTGTTCTTGGTAAGCTCTTCCACTCCTTTTCTAATAGGGTCATCCGGGCTAAGCTGCTGAACCTGCTCTATCGCATTTCTATTCCCAAGTAATATTGCCTTTGCCATATTAGCAAGTTCTAGAGGCTCACTTAGTTTTCTAGCAAGCTCATCTCTTTGTAATCCTCTTGTCCCTTCTGCACTGTCAGTGGTTCCGGTATGTCTTGCTTCGCCTTGCCCTAATGCTTGGCCTTCTCTGCTTCCTTGTGGCCCGCCCTCTGGTGGCGGTGAACTTCCTTTTAGTACGTTTACTAATTCCTCTCCTGCTATCCTAAGCTGTGCTGCCCGATCTCCAATTCCCCGTGCCCTTATGAATTCGGGATTCTTATTTAAGTTAGATATAACTTGGTAGTTTACACCATCAAGTACCGTAACTCCCGCTGCTGCCTGATCAACTATGGCATTTACCCGTGGGGTATCCCATTGTAAATTGGACGTTTCCACTGAGCGCTGAGTTTGTGGTACGGAGTCCACCTTTCCTCCGGTTCTTTTTTCTAAGAGGAACTTTCCAAATAACATTGCTTCGGCAGGGCTCACTGGTCCGGATGCAAGTTCCCTCCTTACACTATCAAGAGCGTTCCGATCACCTGCTTTTTCAGCAGCATCCATTCTCTCCGCTAACCCTTCAAGTTGTTTTGCTCTGTTTTCATTTACCTCTGGTAATGGTTCACGTAATCCTTTACGTTCCACTGCTCTTCCTATTTTTTCTGCAGTCTGTAATTGTGTTGTTTTATCAACATAAGGACCTACAGCATGAAGATAATTTACTGCGCATCGTTCATCCAGTCCAAGTGTTTCGAATTCCTGTGTTGTATCATACCCTACCCTGGCTCTTTCAGAAACTTCATAAACTCTGTGCGCTGTTGCTCCAAGTTGTTCTGGTGAACTTGGAGGGCTTTGCAATAACGCACTATTGATTGCCTCAGCAATGCTCTTTCCCTGAGTTATAGCCTCCATTATAGCTACTATCTCCCGGCCTTTTAGTCCTCGTTTTGCCACTGCTGCTTTTGCAGCATCATTAATATTCATTCCAGTTGCAAGGTTTTTTCTGATTTCAGCTACTTCTTTGGCCTGTTGCGGACTTAGACTCTCTGGTATTGGATGATCAAGTGCATGCCCTATTCTTCCTTGTGCAATTGCTCCGACTAATGTTATGAAATCAGTATAATCTTTTGCTGCATTTGCATGCCTTGTTGGAGAAATAAGATCTTTATTTTGTTGCAGATATGTCATAGTAGCCCGGAAAGAATCCACTTTATCCCTATCCATTATGGCTGCTATATCGGGGTTGCCTTGCCCACTATCGTAAGCTTGAGCTACCTCTCGCCCCATACCAGCTTGTCTTAGAAGTTCGATGCCCTTGTCCTTTCTGGTTTCACTTATTCCAGGTTTTTTAAATGAATTTGGTGGGGCATCAACAAATTCCCTATATGTTATTATTTTTCCAAGTGCTCCTTCCGCTTCTGCTTTTGTCATCAATCCTTTTTCTACTGCAAGTGAAAGTGCGCCTGCAATCCTATTCCTTTCATGTTCATTAGGTACAACGTAGGCTATGTGGATTTGCTCATCTATGGGTTTACTTTCTCCAAGCTTCCCACTAGGATTCATCGTTCCTTCTGGTACAATTACAAAATAAGGTCCATGACTTCCAGAACTAATTTCAACACCCATCTGTGTTGTGAGCAGACCGACCTGCCCTTTATTTATCCTGCCTTCAAGAATTATGTTAGTTAATGTATGTACTCCTCCTTTATCTCTTGCTATTCCATGTGCGAAAACACGTTCATCCTCCCCTCTTTTCATAACTTCCGGGTCAATGTTTATTTCCTCTTTTGATGCCAGATCGGCTCTTCCTCTTACGTAAGAATCTACCTCTGCAACTGGCCTATATTTTCTATTTACTCGTAATGTCATGTCATAGACTTGTACATTTACTTCATTGTTACCAGTCCTTCTAAGTACCTCTTCCCTAACCCTATCCTGTGTGGTTTTGTCTTGCTTAACTAGTTTTGGAACTAATCTCTCAATTCCCCTATCCTTTTTAGTATTAAGGAAAGAAACGAGTTCTCTTACTGTAGCTTCTTCATCAAATGCTTCTGCTTCGAATCTTTCCTGTTGCTTCTGATGGCGTTCTTTTACTACTGGTTTAACTACTTCAGCGGGTTTTGGTGGTGTTTGTGTTCCACCTTTTATTGGTGGAGCTAATTGTGTTACTTGTGCCTCATCAGCTAATGGTTGTGTTCCACCTTTTACTGGCTGTGACTGAGCTGTTTTTCCGACTTTTGGTTGAACATCAGCGGGTTTTGGTGGTGCTAATGGCTTAACCTTACCCGTAGCCGCCTGTTGTATCTCAGCTATAACTGTTGCTTTAAACTCATCGACGCGGGCAGGCTGCTGGAGCTGTTCCATAATCCGTATGATTTCAGGTGCATGCATACTGTGCCTCCCATATCTGTCTACTATAGCCATCGATCTGCCTCCACTATACATATGGTCGCCGATTTGCGGGCTATCTCCGCTGTGGACATTGTATCCAACACCAAATGGCCTGCGGTCAGATGGCATTATTACATCATGCTCTATATACACCCTTACTCTTGGGCTATCTGGTGCCATTTGGTAAGATAAAACTGCAGCTTTCATTTCCATCAGTAATGTTGTTTTGTCCTCTCCAGTACTACTTGCAAGCTGCTGGACAAAATCCACCACACTGCCTGCAAAGTCCTTATTGAACAAACCGAATACTGGTTTTCCAGGTTCGCCTATTATTCTTCCTGCTATGAAATCACAATCTATTGGCTGGAATGTAACTGCCAGCTCGCCATCCTCTTTCCTTACAAGAACTATTGCAGTATTTCTAGGGAAGCGATCTATCAGACCTGCTCTTCTTGACATTTCGATATAAGAAAGGAACGCATCGAAAAGTTTCTTTGTTCCTTCTGGTGTTTTTGTAAGGTTATGCATCTCTATTATTGCAGGATTACGTGTATCGCCCTCATCAAAACCATCTGGATGTGCGAAAGCCTCATTTTGAAGCATAGCAACGCTTAATGGTATGGCGGTTTCTTCTCTACCATCAGAAAGTCTTATTTTCCTTGCAGCACCCTCACGAGCATTTACTGCACTGCCATCGCTTAAGGTTACTACTATTTCTCTACCCCGTGCAAGTTCGTGAATATCTTCCATTATTCCATATTCCTGTCTTCCAGAAACTTTTCGGCCAGTTTGAGGGTCATTATACCTAATTCCATTATCATAACTGTAGCCACTATGTATGGTTGGGCCAAGAAGTCCTTCTGCTTCTGCAATTTGTTTTCCCCAGTTTGCAGGTTCAAGATCTTCTAATTTTACAAAAGTGTTTCTTTTCGAGCCGTCTGGCATTTCCATTCGAACTTCATAAACTCCACGTATTCCGCCATGAACAAATATATCTTTTATTTTTCCCCCTTCAAAACCATTCAAGTTGCCTATCTGTGATTCAATATTACCCCGAAGTAACAAATCAAAAATTCCCATTACTCTACTGTCATGCGCACTTTTCATCTTACCCAGTTCTTCGCTTACCCCTGCGAGATCCTTCTCAAGAGTTGGTCTGCCAATATGATCTGCAGGAAGCGCTCCAACTTTACGTTCTAATTCTGCTAAATTCTCTTCCCCGGTTTGTATCCTATTCTCCTCTCTCCTGAAATGGTCTACGCCTATTCCAAGATCGGAAATAAGATCTACTTTGGCTTTGGAACCCCCTCCCATTCTCTGATATTTTTCGGTAAGTGAACCTGGAGCAAATCCCTGCTTACTTTCAATTTCAGCTATTACACTAACTTCCTGGTCCATAATCTCTTGAGGAGTTCTTACTACGTCTGCTGCTCTCTCTGCCTCATACCGTTCTCTTTCTACTCCTGCTCTTGCATGATCCTCCGCTATTCTTTCTCTTATCCCAGGATCACTTTCAGAGTACATGTTGAAGAGGGTATGGAAAAGTCCCATATCCCCATTGGTGATAGCATTTATTGCATCAATAGCGTCACTTCTTGTTTTTCCAATTAGGCTATCTGCAAGTTCCATAATTTCTTTCTTTGTATGTCCTTCTTTTGGTGTACTTACCTCATTTACACCAGCCAGTTGTGTATCACTACTTTCAATTCTTCTTGCAATATCCTCTGCTCTGGCACTATCTCCTCTGGCTAATGCTTCACGGTATTCAGGATCAATGCCCAACATCTCCCTGTTTCTTTTTTGACTATCGGTAAGTTCAGCTGATGGTTTCGCTGCCACCGCACTCGGAGGTTTTTGTTCTTGTGATCTTGAAACTTCTAAGAGTGCTTTTGCTTCTGCTTTTCTTTCTTCCATGCCTTTGGTAACATAATCTGTTTTTATCTCATTGACTCTATCTAGGCTCTCCATATCTGCCATCAAGTTTCTGCTTCCTTTGTCTTGGTCATAACGCTTTTTGTCTACATCCTGACCATGAAGCATTCCATGGAGGGTTCTTGCCTCATTAGCTGCTTCCTCAGTTGGCTTTGATTCAAGAATTTCTGCCTCCAATATGTCTCTTTTTCTTTGGTAAATAATCTCCTCTGCTTTGTTGACTGCGATCATGCCACGTTCATCCACTGCGCCCTGGTTGCCTGTCTGATCGCCTAATTCCATATCAGAAACTGCTGCGCGGTACTCTGGGGGAACTTCTAAAATGTTTAATCTACCTGATGCAACTGCTTCTATTACCCGTGCCACCCTGGCGACTTCATCCGACTTTCTTGCAACTGCAGATTCCAAAGTTTGGTTTGTGCAAGGTTTGGTTGCTACCTCACTTCCTTCAAGAGCTGCCGCACTCAGATAAATCGGTGTGATATCATCGGTTCCGGTTGCTGCAAGTACCAGGGGTTCACTATCATCTCCAGGCATCTCCATCCTAAATGCATCTTCTGGATGTGCGGCTGCAACTTCTTGTGCTACACTAATATTTCTCTTGAATCCTAGCAAGTCCAAAAAGTGCTCTATGCTTTTTTCTGGTACATTTTCCGCTCTTAGGTAGTTAAGAAGGTCTTCGGGAGTTCGGATCCATTTTTTACTATGCACTTTTTCTACTGCACCCATAAGTTTAGGATCAACCATAAGTTGCCCCCTTTCGGTAAACAATTCTCTCAATACCGAATGTTCAACATGAGATGGAACACTCTCACCGTGTGCAGTTGTATAATAAAGGTGGGCATCAGCTATGATAGCATTTAATCTCAGTTCCGCACCTCGCACTACAGGATGGTAGTTGAAAAGATCTTTTGTGATGTTATTTCTTGCAGTACTCTTGGCTATTTTTCCAGCTATCTCTGCCCTCTCCTTTTGTGTGTATTCTCTTTCCTGGGTAATACCTTCATGGACTTCGCTTACCTTACCCTTAACTTTCTCAGGAGAAACAAACGCACTTGATGCTACTGCATTTTCAATACCGCCTACACCGTTTGTTTTCATAGTCTGTGCGAATCGTTTTCCTGCAGCTCCCACTGCCTCGCTAAATATCTGCCTGTCCACAGGTTTTGTGAAATTAAATGCAAATGTCATTGGTCCATCGGTATAAATATCAATTCCATTCAGTCCTCGTGCTGCAAATTCTGCATGGAGTGCATCTTGGAAATGTCCGGTAAGATTATCTGTAACTGGGTGACCCATCTGATTTATCACGCTTGGACCAGAAACAGAATGTTGAACATGGGTTACACCCTTTCCATTACTTTCTGCAAGTCTCTGGATAGATCGTTCGAGCCCATCTTCAAATAGTACTCCCTCTCGGATTTCGTTATTTCTTTCAAAACCAATTCTGAATGTTCCATATGCATCTGGGGTAAGGTTGCTTTCCCGGGCATCTACTCTTCTTGTATTTTCAACTGCTAATGCATGAAGTTCTGATTGTGGTTTGGTTGCCGTAACCTCCAAAACAAATCTGCGTACCTGGGTTGCAGCTTCAATACCACCTTCGCGTTGCGTGAGCCTGTGCAATCCGTCTTCTACTTCCAGGTCGGTAAGTGCTCCAGTTAAATTATCGTGGCTTTTTGCTGCCCCTGCAAGTTTGAAATCTGTTCCGTTATTACTTACTTCCACCACTCCACCATGTGCATTTACCCCAACTATGGCATCAAACAGCGGACTATCCCTTATGATGCCCATGTCCTGCGCTACGGTTTCGAGAGTTTTCTGGAATCTTGAATTATAACTATCAATTACTGCCTGTGGATTTTCACCCAACACCTGACCGGGTATTATCATCACCACTTCATCTCCTTCTGCAGTTTGTAATGTGGCGAATACTTCCGGATTGCTTTCTTTGAATCTCTTTGCTGCTTCAAAATAAATCTTAAGGCCAAGATCACCTACTTCAAAGCCCATGTGGGTACGATCATGTTCGCCATAGTTTTCTCCACCATAACCCAAACCGTTCTTCTGCCAGGTTTTAGCTCCATCGAAAACTAAAACTCCTATTGGTGTGGTTTCACTCACCAGCCTGTGGCTTGGACTAAGTGCATCAACTAAAGCCACGCCTTGCTGGACTTGGTTATGCATGGTTCGATAAGCTGCATAAATATCACTATAAAATCCAACATCTTCTCGTGCACTTCTGAGTACTTCCTTAAGTAATACTGCGGATTCTTTGACTGCATGGTATAAACTGCGTCCCATACCCGCATCTCTTGCATCCTTCTTTATCCTCTCCAGGCTTGCTATTTTTGCTTCCAGACTAGTTCTCTCGTGTGAACCTACGGGTAATTTTTCTGCCCTGCTTTTTATGGATGCAACTGCACCATCCATCTCAGTGATAAGGTAGTTGAAGTACTTCAATGTGTTGCCTTTCACTGCCTTATTGGAAAGTACTGAAAGCTGGTTGCCAAGTGCACCTATGGTTGCAAGGTTAGGGTCAAGTGCAAGAGCTACTACATCTGCTATAACATCCGCCCTTCCAAATTTCTTTCTCGCTAAAAGATAATCCACTTCATTGGAAGTAAGTCTATAATCCTCCATGAGCATTTTTTTATTACCCACATTGCTTTCAACTGCATGATAGGCTTCAACCAAATCATGTGCCCTTGCGACTAAAGCATCGGCTTTCTTTGGCTCTTTTACTGCCTGGCGGATCCTATTATCAATCTCTTCTTTAGTTCCGCTCCACTTGGTTTCAAGATCAATGTTCTTTACAGCTTTTCTTAGTGCAACTACCTATGCTTCAATTTTGGCAGCTTCGGCATATCTTCTTTCGTGCCTGAGGGTGCTTGCCTGTGTTGTAAGTTCATTAGCACGAAATCTCATTTGGGCCGGTGTTTCTGGAGCTGCCTCTCTTTTTGGAATCGTTTCTCTAGTTCTTTTAGCCGCTTCGCGTAATTTGGTGAATTTCTTTTCCGGCGTTCGACTTTCTTGTGCTGCATCTCCCTCAGCTGCTTTTGCATATCCTATAATGTAGCGTGCTGCAGTTTCTGGAGTCATCTGCCTTTCTATTAAGCTATTAAAAAGATCAGCCTCATTTTTTCCTATACCTAACCTTTGTAATGCATTTGCCAGTTCTTTCTTATCCAGTCCACCCTCTACAATTAATTTGTATCCCTCTGCAATTTGTGCTGCCCTTCCTAATTTTTCCTGCGGTAAACCTTCCATTCCTAGTGAAAATTCCGCATCGAAAAGGCTAGTGTAAGCGTTCCTTCTGGCAAATTCGCTTATTGATCTTTCAACATCTACTTCACCCTCTTTTTTTGCAGCCAAAAGTTGGTTTACAAAATCAGTTTCCCTTGTACTTAAGCCTTTTTCTGTTCCTTCTTCTATAGTAAGTTTGCCTTTTGTTTCCTGTTGTTTGTAGACATCAGCAATAACCGATACCCGTGAAATTGCTTCTCTATTAATTCG
>JAHFFJ010000031.1 GCA_023248035.1 Microcaldota archaeon | reverse complement strand
TTAGAGAATCAAGACCAATAGAGGAGAAGTTAAGAGAAAAATACGGCAATTGGTGGTCGGCCGAAGCTGCAGATTATGGTGTAAAGAACGAAAAGGTAGGACCTGAAACTGCTTAGCGTGGCCAAAAGTATAGCCCCAACCCGATTAGTATTACCAAAAATTCTACTAGCCACAACTCGGTACCAAGATAGATTATCATAAAGAGTGACGTTAGTGCACCGAATATTGCAAGGATAGGTATTCCAGCCACTCGCGGGCTTTTGAAATGAGATTTTTGATTCCTTAGTGACAGTAATGAAAGGTTAACTGCAAAATACGTTACAAAAACTCCAAGGTTGGTTAGTTGCGCAGCTGTTTTTATATCGCCAAGATAGACGACAGCACAGGCTGCTAAAACTGAAAGTGCAATCGAGAGTGAAGGAGTGCGGAACCTGCTTAAGTGAGAGAACGCTTTAGGCATGGATTTTGAACGTGACATTCCAAAAAGTATTCTTGAAACTGAGGTAAGGGCAATAAGAACAGTATTTGAAGTAGCAAAAAGTGCAATAGGATAAATCAATATGGAGAGGGCATGGGAAGCACGGGAAACTACAAGAGCAAGGGGGGCACTTGAATTCGAAAGTTCCTCCCAGCTAACTACATGAAGTGCTGCTATAGAGATCATTGTATAAAGTAGGGCGGAGATAATAACGGAGATTACAATAGCTTTTGGAACTACTGATCGATTATCTTTGATTTCTTCTGATATATTGGCGATATTTTCAAAACCGATAGATGCAAAGAATACTACCGATAGTGCAGAAATAAATCCCACTAAACCAGAGGAGGGGGGTTCGAAGTAATTTGTACCAATAGAAGGATAACCAAATGCTAAAAATGCTATAATTAGAAGTCCTATAACCGAAATGATGGCACAGAAATTGTTATAGATTGTAGAGATTCTTATTCCAAAATAATTTAGGCAACCCATGATAATTATTAGTATTAGTGCTATGAGGCTGGTGTCTCCGCCAATTATTGCAGATAGATATCCTGCAAATCCAAGAGCCACAGTAGAGGCAAAAAAAACTCCGGCAGCTACAAGAATCCAGCCGATTATAAATGCCAGTAAATCGGATTTGAATGCTTTTTTTGTGTAATGATATTCTGCAGCTTCAAGTGTGAAAATAGTTGATAATTCAGCATAACTTAGGCTGGTGAAAAGTGCAATGATTCCTCCGACAAGAAAGGCAAGCCAGATAAGATTGCCTGCAAGGCCAGCACCAATACCGATAAGAGAGTAGATTCCTGCACCGACAATAACTCCAATACCATAAAGTATTGCACTTGTAAGACCAAGCTCAGGCTTAAGTTTCATCAGCTAAGATATCTCTTCTGATTTTATAGACTTTTGCAGCACGCTCTATAATTGCAGCAGGCAGAACGCAGAGCATCATACCTTCCTTGTTGTGAGCGAGTTTTTTTATCGCACCCTTTATCGGTATTGTAATTTGGGTGTGACCAGTAAGATGATCATTCGGAAGATAGGTTCCGGCAGCATTGACATAAACAATAGCGCACTCATTCTCAAAAGCTCTTACGTGGCAAAGGTTATCGATATTTTTTGATTCGGTTTTATTACTGCTTATACC
This sequence comes from Microcaldota archaeon, assembly GCA_023248035.1. Classification (GTDB taxonomy): domain Archaea; phylum Micrarchaeota; class Micrarchaeia; order Anstonellales; family Bilamarchaeaceae; genus Bilamarchaeum. The sequence continues at coordinate 11,455 of JAHFFJ010000031.1, read as the reverse complement.
AGCATCACTCCAGAAACTAGGAACATAGATAATTTTTGCACCAAGTTTCGCCATTTTTCTAAAAAGAAGAGGATTGGAAAGATCCCAACATATTGCTAAACCAACCTTACCAAAGCGAGTGTTGAAAACTGCCAGTTCTTTCCCTGGTGCCAGATATTCCCTTTCACTGTGCCAGAGGTTTATTTTACGATAGTGACCAAGGAGGTTACCTTTTTGATCAAAATAGCAGCAGGCATTGTACCATTTTCCTTTTTCTGATTCTATGAATGAACAGACAATATCTATTTTGTTTTCCTTTGCAAGAATGGAAAAAAGTGAGCGGTATTTTCCATTATGATCTACAAGCTCCGGTTTTCCCCTTACAATCCCAGTTAGTGAGTCTTCGGGAAAGACAATTATATCTGTACCTTTCTTTTTTGCAGTTTTTATAAAACTTTTAATTTTGGTGAGGTTGGCTTCAATGTTACCGTGATTAATTTCCATTTGTACAAGTGATATTTTTGGAGAAATCATAGTGACCAGACATAGAGGTTGGTAAATTTATTAATTCCTGAAGAAGAAAATGTCTCGATATGGGTGTGCTCAGGCAAGAATCCTACATAATTCATCCCAAAATCATGGCAGGAGCGCATGACAGGAGCTGCAAGTGTTTCAGCAAATATTATTGGATTTCTAAATTGCTGCTCAACATCTTTTCTTATTGCATTTGCCAGCGCAAGGGTCATGCCATTTCCCCGGACGCTTGGATGGGTTGCACTGTATATCAGTTCTACAGCATGCCTATCACCAAAAACATAAATTTTCCCAAAAAGCACTGATAGAATTCTATCTTCACTAATTACAGCATAGGCAATTGGGGGAATTGGATGATTTTCATTAGGTTTCATAATTTCTAAAACACCCTGAACATCAAGAGCTTCAGGGAAAGAATGGAAAGTGCTAGAATAAAGTTGAGAAATTTCTTCTGCAATTTTTCTATCACCTAGTGTAATTTGGAGGAGGGTATAATCAACTGAGTTATTCCTTCTTGGAGCCCCACAAACTTGATCAAGAAAACTTCCCTCAGTTGTTTTTATTTCATGATGATTAGAGCTTAATCTCCCAGGAGAATTAAAACCAAAAAAAGCTATTTGATCTTTGGTATTAAGTGGGATTGAAGCTTCAAGAGAAAAAGAACTGGTTTGAGCAGACAAAGATTCTAATGGGCAGCGAACACGCAAAATTGCCCGAGTAGCACCTACACCATCCATTTTATCAAGAAGATCAGATTGAAGTTCAGCTACTTTTGAACCTGTAGCTCTTTGAGAATAGTTTAACTCCAATCTTTTTAGAGCAGGATTATGAAGGATCACAATTGTCTATTAGAAGATTGATTTTTAGATTATGCCGCTTCTGGAGGGACGACTGCTACTATAGTAAAATAGGAGTCCAAAACCCGGATAAGTCCTTCTGATGGAAGGTTAAATACCGCAAAGTAATCAGAAAGATGGGGAGATAATTCGTCTCTTTCAGCAGGAGTTAATCCGCGGCGCTCTACTTTTAGTTTGGAATCGAAAAGAGGCGAAAGTCTTCTTTGTGCTTCAGCTAGTTTTTCTGCTTCAGTTTTTCTTTGTACTTCATTTAGATGTTGATTTGTATTTGAAGCTCCTATTATTCCAAGGACTCTGCTAAGATCAAGTGGGTTATGCCGAATTTCACCAAGCGCAGCATGGCTAATTATGCCCTCTTCTTTGAGCTGACTGCAAACCGATATCACTGAACGACGTTGAGGTGGTCTGCCGATACTTTCATCAATCACATGGCCACGGATAAATATCCGACCGCCCACCATACCAGTACCAACAAAATCACCAACTATGGGGGTGGAAACATCTTCCTGACCAAGGTGCTCAAGGCCAAGAACCAACGGAATTCCCCCGCTCATCATTTTTCCAAAATATTGACCGGCAGTTTCACCTACTATTGCAACAGGCTCGCGCCCGTTTTTTGGCCTAAGCTGCTGAAACCCACGTCCATCAACTGACCCGCGAACAAAATATTGTCTGCCTTGGAATGCATTGCCAACAAGCATGGAAGCATTAGCATGAACAATTACCCTATCAGTACATGCCGCCTCACTGCACGAGTCCTGAACCGATCCAACAATCTCAAGTGTACCTGCACCTGAGGATTGGTAGCTTGCTCCAAACATTCCGAGAGTTCCTACATAAACCCGATGTTCTTTAGGTTCCCCATCATCAAATCGGTCTCCTGCAAATTGTGAAGGCTCTCCAGATATTGTTCCAGTTATGGTTTTCCTACTTAGATCTGGTGCCTGGATAAACGGCCTTCGGTTCCTCCCAGTAAAACGAATGCCGGATTTGGATGAGACTAGCAGAAATTTCCCGGGTTCTGGTGAATATGATTCTATTTGAGATGAGAATATATCTATACCAGTCGCTGCAATGATCTGCCTCAATTCACTTGCTACAAAAACCCGTCCGGATTCGTGATCGATAACAATCTGAAGAGGGCGGAAGGTATTACGATCCCTAAATGCGAGGAGTTGTACCTCATCTTCATAGTTGATAAGTGCGATACTCGAAACAGGACCATCGAGCCCAAAACCCTTGTAATCTATAGCTAGCCGCTCAAGATGGGTTCGCTCTGGACTTCCACGAAGAAGTCGGGTGAGATGATTATCAAATGGAGGAACCAGTGCAGACATTATATCGGTAACTGAAAGTCCGGGTTCGGAAACAAGGCCGGTTTTGAGCATAGTGTAGATCATGGCGCTTATAACCTCGCTATCATTTCCCACCCAGCTCTCTCTTAACTTTAAAAGAAAATCAGTCGGCTCGATTTTCTTATAATAATAGTATAGTTCGGCCAGGCGTGCTTCGCAGGCAGAGAGATTAGCCCGATAGGAAGTGACATCGCCATTATGCACAATTGCCACATTACCAAATGAAAATGGGTGACCCCTAACCGCCTTTGGTTTTGAACCAGTAGCGTAACGACTGTGTGCAAGAACTGCAATCGACTCCATTGGACTTAGATTGTACTTTGCATCGAGTTCGGTAATTGTTTCAAGTCCCTTGAAAATGCTAAAGCCATGAGCGAATGATATTATACGTGCATCATCAAGTGAGAGGGCGGAATTTGTAGCTACAACTGCAAAGAGAAGTGGGAGGTATTCTGCTTCAACAACTCCAGTATAGATTGCACTTCCATTTTGACTTGAGTGTTTAGGAGAACTGGGACTTATTGCAGGAGTAAATTGATCGATTGTAATGCCTTCTTTTGAAAGGAGGGATTGAATCTCTTCTACAAAACGCTCTTCCCTCACCCATATGGTTATAGTTTTGCCCCGACTGGGTCTTGAACTATCGGCAAAAAGCATGCCGCTGCCATTCCCCCCTCTTGCAGCTTCAGCTTCGCGGATTCCTTCAACTGCAAGGCTACCTGGTAGTGGCTTGCCATTTAGTGATATTGCTCCGAAAAGAGCACAGTTTGAATGATCCTGATGAATTTTTATTACTGGTCTAAACACCAATATAATCAACCCCTAAAAGATCGGTAATTTTTTTATCAAGACTGTGATCCGCTCTTAATATGCCGCGGTTTCCAATTACTGAACTCATCATTGAAAGTCCGGAGGCACCCATGAGTATTTTAAGTTCTGCTTCCAGACCATGGATGAGATTTATTTTGGATTGATAAGTAGTTGTGGAAATAAGTGCATCCACATCTGAAACAACTGCATCTGCACCAAGGCAGTTAAGCAGGTAAATGTCATGGGCACTTCGAATTTGTGTTTTTGCAATAATAGCGGTTTTTCTGCGCAATATTTTCCCTTCATGAATAGCTAGACTTAAAGAATCATGAACCTGGCTTATTGCAACATCAATAGGGCAGGGATCTAGCATGCTCAAGCTTCCGTCTATTATTATTCCTGCCACACCTGCTCTTGCAAGGGCAACTACATCTTCACGAACGTTTTCGCTAGCAGCAATAGAAACGTAAACTGGGGTGGTTGAATATTTAGCTATTTTTTCGATATTTGCCGAAGTTGCATCAGAACGATCGAGCAATACCCCTCCAGCTTCCCTTATTGCATACATCTGAGCTTCAAGTTTATCCATGGAAATTGGAACAATGTGTCTTCTTGGATCGGTGGTGCCTTTAGGAGAAAGCACAAGAGTATTGCACTCCCTTGCAAGGCGGGAACTTTCTTGACCATTATCTGCTAAAATTAGTGGAAAGCCGATCATAGTTCCAGGCATGTGAGTAAGAGTTTCTATAATTTCACGATGAGAATCAAACGCCGGACCGATAACTGTTCTCCCATCGTTTACTAAAAGATCAAAATGTGAATAAGGTGGATTAAGATCGGTTGTTCGACCCATGCTTGATATTATTGGTCTACCTGTTTCTGCAAGTGTTTCAAGTGATTTGGAGAGGTATGGTTGTGGGTATTGAATTGGAACTGGGAAAACTGCTCCAGTAGTAGGTACATCAAGCATTTTTGAAAGTGAAGATGGCATTTGGGAATGAAGAAGATCCACCCTCCCTCTTGCTTCAAGTGGTGTCCTAAAACCAAAAGTAGCAAGTATTTCTGAAAGTTCGCCCATGGAAGCGGATAGGAAATTCTCAAGTACATGGCTAGCCCAGTCTACATCCAGAAGCCGCTTTGCTACTCCATCTACTTTAGGTATTGCGGTAAGAGCGGTTGGACAGTCACGATGGCAGAGGTTAACCACCTTACAGCCAAGTGCAGTAAGCGAAGCAGTGCCCATAAGAACACCATCAGCACCAAGAAGCATAAGCTTGAAGATTTTAGATGGCAGATCAACTCGTCCTGCTGCAATAATTTTGAAATTGTCACGCATGCCAATACTTTCAATTTCCTTATGTGCAAGCCGAATAGCAAGTTCGATTGACATCCCGATATGATCTCTTAATATAATTGGTGCTGCCGCAGTACCCCCACCCAGGCCATCAATTATTATGCCATTAGCATTTCCACGTGCGGCACCTGCAGCTACATGGGCGATGTGATTAGTTGCACCAACTTTTATGAATACGGGTTTGTCAGTGAAAGTTTTTAGCTTTTGAACGATTTCTGTAACGTAGTGGAGAACATGGGAGAGGGCACGCATTTCTTCTATAGAATAAATCCGGCTGGCATCGGAAAGTATATCTACCCCGGCTGGCATACCACGCATCTCCTGAATTTCTTTATCAACTTTATTTTTTGGTAGATGCCCACCCATGCCTGTTTTTGCAATCTGGCTCATTTTGATAGAAATGATGCATGCATTTTGAAGCATTTCCAGTTTAACTCCAGAGAGTCCGGTAGCAACCTGAACCATGACATTAGGATTATCCCGAAGGGAATCAATAACCCCGCCTTCCCCTACACCAAAGATTATATTTTTTTTAAGAGCAACTTTACCAACTGCGATGTGGACTTCTCTTGATGTTGCACCACGCGAATATTCACCAAAAATAATAGGGCAGGAATAAGTCCTCCCACCAACAGAAAATCCAAGGTCGGGGATTACACCAGATGGAAGTGGAGAGCCAGGTCGCTCTACAATAAGCATGTCGGAATATGGATAGGGTGGGGAGTCGAATCTAGGATTAAATGTTACCAATTCATCGAGATTAAATTCCGAGCGCCCTGTTGAACCCATTCTTTGGATTCGCTCTATTATTGGTTTGGTAAAATATTTCCTTTCGCCAGTATCACGACTTCGCTCTGGAGTTCCGCTAAGGTATGCCTTCATGAGCTTTGGACCAGGAATTGGAGGAACTGTAACTGTCAAATAAGCACCGATGCTAGTTTAAGAAAATGGTTTTATAAGGTTTAGGAATTCCCACTAGGATTATTGCACTCCCGATCACTCTTCGGATAGTTTTTTACTTGCAGCTTCAATACCCAGTTTGCAGGTATCGATAAGAAGCATGCTCAAACCATCTGCATTTAGTGGTGGCCTTGAAAAGTACATGAAGTCAGTTGTGCCTTTTAGCTTGCGTTCGTTATTTTCTATAACCTCCATAACATTTGCTTTTGCAACTACTATCATGTATGGTTTTTTCCCACATTTTTCCTCTATGACCTTTCCGCAGGCTTCAACAGCTTCCTTAAGATCTTTATCTGCTTCCATTATTTTGTCAGTATTTATCTTGTTTGCACTCATGGATTATTTTCTTGCTGAAAACTTTTAAACCTGCAAGCAGAAGATTGGATATGCTAAAACATGACATAGTTATAATAGGCGGAGGGCTTGCAGGCCTTCGTGCAGCAATCGAACTTAATGGAAAATGTGATTGCGCAATAATATGCAAGGGTTATCCCAATGTTGCTCACTCCACCCAGGCACAAGGCGGGATAAATGCAGCCATATCCCCAAAAGACAGATGGGAGGATCATGCATATGATACCTGTTATGGCGGAGATTATCTTAATGACCAGGATGCAGTGGAGGTACTTTGTTCTGACGCTCCAAGAGTAATAAAGGAAATGGAAGGTATGCAGGTTAATTTTAACCGCACCCAGGATGGGGCAGTTGCCCAGCGCGCATTTGGTGCCCAGAGATTTAACCGCACCTGTTTTGCAGCTGACAGGACTGGCCATGCACTCCTCCACTCACTTTACAAAAAAGCGCTCTCGCTCGGGGTGCTTTTTTACAATGAATGGCAAGTGGTATCGATCACAAAAAACGGCGGGGAGGTAACTGGTGTTATCGCGATAGATAGAGCAAGCGGAGAACTAATACCCATAGCTGCCAAAGCGATTATACTGGCAACTGGAGGAGCAGGACGGGTGTATGGAAAGACTACCAATCCAGATAACACCGGAGATGGGATCGCACTAGCTTACAATGCAGGTGCAGGAATAATGGACATGGAGATGGTTCAGTTCCATCCCACTACACTCACGGGTTGCAATAAACTTTTGAGCGAAGCTGCACGTGGTGAGGGAGCATACTTGCTAAACTCGAAAGGCGAGAGGTTCATGAAAAAATATGCATCAGATAAAATGGAGCTTGCATCGCGTGATGTGGTTTCGCGGGCAGAGGCAACTGAGATAGCAGAGGGCAGAGGAGTTGGATTGGATAAGGATTCTGTTTACCTTGATTTTCGTCATCTGGATCCGGAAATAATAATGAATAGAGTGCCAGACATAAGAAAAAACGCAATTGAACTTGTGGGTATTGACATAATGAAAGACCCAGTACCAGTACAGCCTGGCCAGCATTATACAATGGCAGGGATTGCAACGGATAGTGATTGCAAAACCGAACTGGGTGGCCTTTTTGCAGCAGGCGAATGTGCCTGTGTTAGTGTCCATGGTGCAAACCGACTTGGAGGAAATTCGCTCATGGAAACTTTAGTGTTTGGCCGGAGAGCGGGCATAAGTGCACTAAAATATAGCAAAGACAAAAGTTTTTCTCCTATTGGAGACACTCTGGTTAAGCTTGAAGAAGAGCGCACAAAGGCATGGATGAAAAATGGGGGCAATATGCCAAGGGAGATAAGAATTGCAATGGGTAAAGTGATGGACAAAGATGTTGGACCATTTAGAGATGAAAAAATGCTCGTGAAAGCAAAATTGGAGATCGCTAAACTTAAAGGCGCAAAGATTTCTTTGGGCGAACACAGCTCGGTTTTCAATGCAGACTTGCAGAGTGCTTATGAATTATTTTTTATGCTCACACTTGCAGAATGCACTATTTTGGGTGCACTTGAACGTAAAGAGAGTAGGGGAGCGCACTTTAGAACAGATTATCCAAAAAGAGATGATAAAAACTGGCTTAAGCACATTATTTTTAGGATTGGTGAAAGTGGGCCAAAAATTGGTTATAAGGAGGTAAAGATAACTAATTTCAAGCCGATTGAAAGGCATTATTAATTTGTTTCTGATTATGAAACGGCTAAATTTACGGTGATAGTATGAACCATGGAGAAATGTATACCCAAAATAAAACCGTCATCGATATGGGCGGAAGCTTGACTTGGATAGTTTGTATTATCCTTGCAGTTATGATAATTCATTTTAGCTGCAGCACAGGAACCGCAACTGGCTATGTCGGTAGTATTTGTGCGAATGGTTTAGGCATTTTTGATTATATTGGATTGATTTGCTGTGCTCCTATTTACCTCCTGGTTTTAATTTTAACCAGTGGTGGATTGAAAATCTGGTAAGTATTTAGGACAAGAGTCACCCTATTATAAGAACTAACATAGTTCTTTTGTAGGTGGTTCGATGTTTGTTGCAGTAGTATCTGATAAACCCGAGTTGCGCGAAAATTTTTGCAAGATGGTAGGCAAAGAAAATAGCAAAGATGATCTTGCATTATACTCTGCAGATGTCCAAGGTAGAAAAATCTGGCTTGTTGATCCGCTCCACTATCCTGAAAAGATACAACCCCTCCTTTATTCTCTTTCAATGGCAGATCTTGTAGTATTTTTAGTGGACGGCTTAAGCCCAAAAGTAGGAGAGCTTCTTGTCGCAATAAATTCCATGAAACTTGAACGTGGCATAATTGTATCTAATGTTGCTCTGCCTGTTGCCGGAACGGTGGTGGAGAAATATGAAAAAGTTACGGATTTGACTGCTGCAAAGGAGAAAGTACTTGCAACAAATGCTAGTGCTGGTGGAGAAACGCTACTAGGTATGATCCATAAAACATCCAATGTAAAGTCATTGGGGAATGTGGCGAATGGAGCATTAAAATCCGGGAAAATAAAAAAAGATGATAAGTTGTTCGTTTTACCTTCGGGAAAGGATTTTGAAATCCGATCGATTCATGTGGATAGTTCTGAGAAGGAGGAGATTTCTGCAGTTTCCGGATTTGAGGTTTCTTATAAGGGCGATTTGGTGGAACGAGGATTACTTGTACCGATAAGACATGACTTTCAGATTGAAAAAATAGTAAATGGGCGCTTTACCAAAAGTCCTTTCTTCAAGGACGAATTGAAAGGAAAGATTTATGCATATTCGAACATGCAGTTTGTTGAAGGGAGTGTAACTGATAATGACCTTACACTTGTGGAACCTTTAGCCTTTGAAAAGGGAGAAACCATGCTTGTAGTTGATGCAAGTAACCAGAAGCTTAGGATAGCTGGTGTGTTCCAGAGTAAATGGTAGCAAAATAAAGCGAGCAGATAGGTCCATTTTTTCGAGCTAGATAGGCGCATAGAATAAGAAGAAATGTTTAAAATTGTGCCTTTCCCATGGCTGCTAAAAAATCTGTAAGAGGTTCTAAAAGCTGAGTATCAACTACGCCCCTCATTCTTTCAACAGCGCCTTTTGCACCACGATACAGATCGCCTAGTTTGACAAACGAAACGCCGGCACTTCAATAACTACCTATCAGTTTTTGGCACTTAGACTGACTTGAGTAGTACCTCAATTTTTGGAACATCCGAAACGGGGACTTCTGCCACCACCCCGAGACTGAAGAACGATCTGTAGAACGCAATGACGCACTGCCTCCTGTTGAGGTGGTCGCCGCCGAGGACCAGAAGACCCACATACGAAGAATCGTTTAATCTCCATAAGTATCTGGCATCTGAACTTTGAGCTACTTCATTACCCGCAGGAACTCCTGTTTCAGCATGTGACATATACCAACCATCTGGACCTGGGAAATTCGGAACTACAATCAATCTGCTTTCTGGAATAACCAAAGTAAGAGAATTTCTATCTTTCTTAAAATCAGCTGAGCTAACACCCAAAGCTACAAGTGCAACATCTTTTTCTCCTTTGTATTTGCCTGTTGCCAAAACTACTCTTGGGTTACCATCAGCAGAAAAAACAACTTCTTTTCCTAATCTTTTACCTGGTTTTTCATAAGCAATAGAAGCATCAACTGCATATGCAGGCAGACTTCTCCAAGTTTCGCCTGCAGTTTGCGCAACGTCAGCCACGTTATAAGATACAACTTTGAGATTAGTTCCATGTCTATCGTTAAAACCTTCTACTAAAGGATGAGCTTCAAAAAGTTTGGTTGAACCGTTATCTCGAAGAACTACAAGATTCTTTTTTTGACCTGCAACATTAACTCTTAACAATTCTTTTCCATGAATTTGAATACCAGCCATAGATACACCCCAATAAAAGGGACCAAGGTTCCTTTTTATCCTCCTTTCTATTTGAAAGGTTCTTTTTGAATCTCCTTTTATAGTTATTAACATTATAGTGATATACTTAAAAATATATAAGGTAACACAGTTTTTGGAGATTGTCACATGAAAATTTCACACCCCATTTTGGTTCTTGAACAGGGAAAAAACAAGAAGATTCCATATGAGTGCAACCCACAGCTTTAGTAATTTGTTTATTAACTTAATGAATACGAATAAAGTTTTTTTGTGAACCAGCGAATATTCTTAAACAAGAAGCGATTAGGAGATTTATGAAACTAAGTTTTTATGGTGCTGCGGGCATAGTAACGGGTTCCTGTCATCTTCTTGAAGCTGCCGGAATTAGGGTGCTTGTCGATTGCGGAATGTTCCAGGGTTCAAAGGATGTTGTAAAGAGAAATTACGAGAATTTTGATTTTGATCCTAAAAAAATATCTTATCTTGTACTCACTCACGCACATATAGACCATTGTGGACTTATACCCAAGCTTGTTAAGGCGGGTTTTCGTGGGACTATAATCGCCACCCCGCCAACTGTTGATCTTGCAAAAATAATGCTTGAAGATTCTGCAACAGTTAACAAGGAAGAAACTGCACTGGAAAATCGCCGCAGGCTTAGAGAAGGCCTGCCACCAAGAAAACCGCTTTACACTCATGATGACGTTAAAGTTTCCCTTAATTATTTTCATGCAATAGATTACAACCAGACATACCCACTTGGCGATAAGGTAAAAATAGTTCTAAGGAATGCTGGGCACATATTAGGATCGGCAATAATAGAGATGGTGATTAACGAGAATGGAAAAAGAACCAAAATTGTATTTTCTGGAGACATGGGCCAAGGTGGAACGCCAGTTGTAGAAGATCCAGCTATTATAGAAGATGCAGATTACGTGCTGGTTGAATCTACCTACGGTAATAGAGTGCATGGTTTGGTTAAAACAAGGGAGGAATTACTCAAAAAGGAAGTTTTGGATACCTTCAAAAGAGGAGGGATACTTATGATACCCTCATTTGCAGTAGAACGTACCCAGGAAATAATATATTATCTTAATAGAATGGAACGGGATGGGATACTACCAAACGAATTTGTGTTCCTTGATAGCCCGCTTGCTATTGAAGCCACCAGAATCTTCAATAATAACATGAAGTATTTTTCCGAATCATTAAGGAAGGAATTTCGCACTCCATTCTCTTTTAAGAAATTAAAATTCTTAAAAAGCATAGATGACTCACAGCAGTTAAACGATTATCGAAAACCCTTCATAGTAATAGCCGGAAATGGAATGTGTAGTGCGGGCAGGATAAGATTCCACCT
>JAHFFJ010000074.1 GCA_023248035.1 Microcaldota archaeon | reverse complement strand
ATTAATTAGTATCAGATACCACAATGATAAACCTTTTTAAATACTAAGGGATAGACTAATTTAAGGTGAAAGAATGAACATACTCAGCTATATGAATAAGGTTAATGCTATTGGAAGATACCTATTGGTGACAGTCTTTGTACTGAACCTTTTATCACTAGGATTTGCAGGATCCCCGCTACAAAGTGCAATGGCGCGATTATGTAAGGACTCTCAGACTTTCTTAGGTATTGCAGTCATGGTACTTATTGTTCTTGCCGGTACAGTATATGCAATTGGTCAGGTACTTGGTGCTGAAACAAGAGCAAGAGCAGCAGTTTGGGCAACCGCAATGCTTACAGGTGCTGTCATAGGTGCTGTTATATACATTGTAACTCCACCAATACTCCACGCACTATTACCAAACTTAACGAATGATGGAGGAGACCCTTGTACCTTCAAATCTTAATTATATTTTTTTTTCTTATTAATTTAGTCTTATTTAAAAATCTTCTAATCTATTTCTTTTTATGAATCTTGGCGTAAATGAAGATATGCCGATATTACGGACAAACAGATTGTCCACAGGCATAGCTGATTTGGATATAATCCTCGAAGGCGGATATTTTAACCCGGGGAACATAATAATGATCGGTCCGAGTGCAAATGAAAAATCAGCACTTGCTTATCATTTTGCAGCATCTGCAGATGAAAATGAAAATTCTTACATGGTATGCGGTAACTCCTCCCCAACAGATATCATAAATAAGGCAGCAACATTTGGGATAAATCTCAAAAAAAGCAATGTCCATTTCATAGATTGTTACAGTGCAACTCTTGGCAATACACAAACAGAACCTGGAGTGATTAGCGTACCAGGACCAAGTGCACTTAATGACATATCACTAGCACTAAATGAAGCAATAACGGAAAGTGCCGGTAAAAAGATGAGACTGGTTTTCGATACACTATCGACATTTGTACTTTATAATGCAAAAGACTCGATAAGGAAATTTCTTAGCGTAATAGAGGGAAGACTAAAGAACGTTGGTGCAACCACACTTTACCTTGTAGATGATGGGGTGCATGACAAACAACTCTTAAGCTTGCTTGAGCATGGAATGGATGAGGTTTACACTATAGCAGATAAGGGAGGGAAATTCGTACTTTCAGTAGGAGAACTGGATATGCCAATTCCAATAAAAGTAGGCCCTTCAGGCATAACTATTGTATAGGTGGAAATATGGAAATTGAAACACTCCTAAATGAGATGAAGGATAAAGGAATAGGAGGAGCTTTGATAAGGGTGGATGGGGTTATAGTGCATTCCACAATAGCACTTAATGATGTTACTCCAGGATTGCTTGCATCTGTGGCAAACACATCTGATGCGATGGTTAGAAGGATGGAAGACACCCAGAAAGAGGTGGAAATTTCATTTGGAGGACTAATACTAGTTATAATACCGGTAAAAAACCATCTTTTTTGTGGCATGGTAAAGGATCGTGAAGAGAAGAAAATCGTTATAGAATATGCTCAAAAAGCAAAACAATACCTATAGAGGATTGAATGGAAATTGAACGTCTGCTATCTGAATGTCAGTATGCAGAATTAAGGGTAGAAACTTCTTCGAGAGCTGCGATAACCATCAAGGATAGGGAGATAAAGCAGAGTTTTGGTGAAACCACAGGTATAAGCGTACGAGTTCTTGAGAATGGATCCTGGGGTTTTGCATCGGGAAATAACATAAAAGAACTTATTAGTAAAGCACAGAAACTGGCCAGGCTTAGCAGTGGTAAGATAAAAATAACACGATCTGAGCCAGAAAAGAAGAGAGTAGGAACAAAATTAAATATTACAGATACAACTGAGCAGGCCAAACCCCTTATGGACGCAGAAAAGCTCATGAGAATAAAGAATATTACATCAACGATAATTTCATGTACCGATTCCACACTAAAAAAAGAATACTACAATTCGCTTGGGAGTGAAATAATACAGGAAAGCGGATACACCTACCTTTCTTGTTCTGCAATTGCACGTTCAGGAGAAAATATCCAGAGAGGTTCGCAACGTAGCTGGTCAAAGTCGGGTTTTGATAAGTTGGATCCTTACAAAACAGCAAGTGAAGCTGGAGAAAAAGCAAGTAAACTTCTTAATGCAGTAGCAGCACCAAAAGGAAGATATACAGTAGTACTTGACCCCGAAATGACAGGAGTTTTTTCCCATGAGGCTCTAGGCCATGCATGTGAAGCCGATTCTATAGTTGATCGTGAATCCGTACTTTCAGGAAAAATAGGGCAACAGATAGGCAATAGCATGGTCAGTATAGTTGATGATCCAACTGCATATGATTTTGGTAGCTATACTTATGATGATGAAGGAAGTAAGGCACTTCCGGCAGTTCTTGTAGAGAATGGAATTTTGAAAAACTTTATGACTTCAATGGAAACTGCCCACGCACTTAACCTAGATAAAAATGGCCATGCGCGTGCCCAGGATTATAGCACAGTACCTATAGTTCGCATGAGTAATACCTATTTCCAAAAGGGAGAATTTGGGGTAGATGAAGTTTTTGGAATTAATAGCGGGATTTATCTTAAGGGCATGAAAGGCGGAAGTGTTGATATTTTCTCAGGGGGATTCATGTTCAAAGCAGAAGAAGCATACGAAATAAAAAAAGGGGAGAAAGGGAAAATGATGAGGGATGTAACCATAACCGGAAACATACTTGAGACCCTTATGAACGTAGAGTGCGTTGGTAATGATTTTGGCACAAGTCCTGGGATTTGTGGAAAATTCGGACAAGAGGTGCCAGTGAGTGATGGTGGACCCCACATAAGAATAAGGAACGTTGCAATAGGTTAAACTCTAAAAGCTTTCCAACTCAATTGAATTTATGGGGGATGTAGTAGCTTATATCGTAGGCTTAGTTGTTGGTTTTGTAAGTGGACTTTTTCCTGCAATTCATTCTAATACAGTGATTTCAATCTTGTCAGCTTTGGATATACCAGAGCGTGACCTTGCAATAATGATTATAGCTCTTTACCCTGCTACCCTCATAACTTCTTTTGTACCCGCGATATTTTTCGGTGTGCCTGATAGCTCAACAGTAGTTGCAGTACTTCCTGGCCAGCGGATGGTATTAAGCGGAAAGGGGTTAGCAGCAATAAAGACAATGATATTTTCTTCCATAGTTTCAGTATGCATATCAGCAATATTGATTTACCCATCATTAGGTATTTTTCCGATAATTTATGGCACGATAAGGAGTCAGATGCAATGGGTTTTGTTGATTTTTTCTATTATTTTTCTTTCCAGAAGCAAAAGGCTTTTTTTTGCAATATTCATATTCTTGATTGCCGGGCTTTTGGGCTACTACAGCCTTAATAGCCAGCTTAATGATCCTTTTCTGCCGCTTTTTTCAGGTATGTTTGCACTAGCAGGCATAGTTAATTACAAAAAAAGTGCAGTGCCAGAGCAGGCAGAAACACCAATTGAATTTGATTTTTTACGTTTTTCAATAGTGGGTGTGGGACTTGGTTTTCTTGCAGACTTTATTCCTGGAGTAGGATCACCAGCCCAGGTTGCAACTTTTGCAACAATGATTATGCCCATTAATACCTTAGGTTATCTTGCAACAATAAGTTCACTCTCCATAAGTCAGGCATTATTCTCTTTTTCAACAGCAGTATCAATTGATAAATCGAGAGTTGGTGCAACTGCTTCACTTGCCAAAATAATGGACATAAGAGAAAATTTCCTGATGATTGTTATACTTTTCATACTTAGTATAGCTATCACAAGTCTGGTAGTG
>JAHFFJ010000004.1:12047-54163 GCA_023248035.1 Microcaldota archaeon | reverse complement strand
CCCCTTACAGTGATCGATGAATTTTCCTATCCCGTATTTTTCTATGTCACCTTTGTTCTTGAATTTGAGTTCCTGCTCAACTTTTACTTCTATGGGAAGGCCATGGGTGTCATAACCTGCCTGAGCACGAACATCTTTACCAGATAATCGGTGATATCTACAGACTGCATCTTTTATGGTTTTGTTCCATCCGGTACCAGGGTGGATTTGACCGGTAGCGTATGGTGGACCATCACAAAAATAAAAGGTTGGATTGCCTTTATTCTTTTCCCTTACCTTGCGGAATATATCGTTCTTTTCCCAGAACTCCAATATTTCTTTCTCTGTTTTGCGATGATCGTACATATCCTATAACCTCAACTAATTAGAATAGGAAATAATATATCGCTAAAGATTTTATAAAGAAGCGTAACGGGCAGAAAATAGCCCTACAAGCCCATTTGAAAGTAGAAATTGGTAGAAGTAGTAAGTTCAAATAAACATCTGGAGGAATTGAAAGAAAAAGGAAGTTGCAAAGAACCGTTCTAATGGAGGAAGGTTAGAAAGGAAACGTAGTTTCCTTTCAAAAGGAAGTTAAAAAGAAACCTTGGTTTCTTTCATTTCAAATAAAAAGGAGATTGGAACAGAACCATTCAAAGAAAAGGAGATTAGAAAAGGACCTTGGTCCTTTTCAAAGGAGATTCAAAAAGAACCATGATCACTTAAAAAGGAGGATAAAAAGGAACCATTGGTTCCTTTTATTAGAAGACTTTTTCACCCACATAAACCTTGATTCCCGATGGCGTCACCTTAAATGGCACGAGATCACGCGAGTGGTCACTCCCACGCATTTTGAAGATTTCAAGCGCACGAACCCGCCTATCCTCGCGATCGAGATTATAGAGGTTTATGATTCCATCCATAACAAACTGTTCGATATCGAATCTCATTTCTTCTTTTCTTGCGGATGTTGCTTCCACAGTCGTAATAGTAGTAACATCGAGATTACGAAGGAGAGAAAGGAATTCGAAAAGAGTCTGCCTGTATTCCACCTCACTCTGGAAAGAAAGGCGGATCATTGTCGAGGAATCTATAACCGCACGCTTTATCCCGTTAGATGTGATCCGATCTTCAAGAAGATTAGCTACATCTTCAAGGTCGAGCTTTTCTGGTTTTACTATTTCAAGCTTTTTTGCTTCTATCAACTTTGATGTCTCGGTGAGAAGTGGGAATGTGTTTTTCATATTATCTATTATATCTTCAGTAGTTTCTTCGAGAGTAATGTAGAGTCCCGGTTCGCCCATTTTTGCACCCTGATAGAGGAACTCAAAACAGAATGATGATTTTCCTGATCCTGGTCCGCCATAAAGAGCTACATGTCTTCCAGTTGGAATCCCCCCATTAAGCATTTCGTCCATTCCAGATATTCCAGTCTTTACTCGATCCATAATACCACTATATCATACTCGAAGCGGCTAAAATTTATATATATTGTTAAAGAATTAAGTGTAATGGAAAAATCAGATATTCTTCCCTGGACAGAGAAATATAGGCCTCAGAACTTAGATGGCGTAGCAGGGCAACGAGAGATAGTAGAAAGATTAAAGGCATTTGTAAAGGCAGGAAATATGCCAAATATGCTTTTTGCAGGACCGCCAGGCGTAGGTAAAACCACATGTTCACTTGCACTTGCAAGGGAAATATTTGGAAAAGAGATTGGAAATTTTCTTGAACTTAATGCAAGCGATGAACGTGGAATTGAGGTAGTAAGAGGAAGGATAAAGGATTTTGCACGCACAATTTCGATGGGTGGTGCTCCATTCAAGCTGATATTCCTCGATGAAGGAGATGCACTTACTTCAGATGCCCAGCAGGCATTACGTAGGACCATGGAAGCCAACTCATCAGTAACACGATTCATAATATCGGCAAACTACTCTTCTAGAATAATTGAACCCATTCAGAGCAGGTGCGCAGTCTTTAGGTTCATACCATTAACTATGAAGGAAATGCACAGTGCTCTTGAACATGTAGTAAAGAACGAAAAACTTAAGATGGATGAAAAGGCATTTGAAGCAATATTTTATGTTTCTGAAGGCGACATGCGCAGAGCACTCAATATTTTGCAAGGGTGTGCCATGCATTCACACCAGATAAGCGAGGAATTGGTACATAAGACAAGTAGCAGAGCAACTCCCAAAGAAGTAAAGGAGATGGTTGATCTTGCCCTGGATGGAAAGTTCCAGGAAGCACGGGAGAAGCTGGATAAACTAATTATAACTTATGGCCTTAGCGGTGAAGACATACTCATTCAGGTTTACCGTGAAATACCCAAACTCACGATTAACGAAAAAGAGAGGATGGTACTTATAGAAGCAGTTGGTGAGTGTAATTTTAGGCTGGTGCAGGGAGCGAACGAAAGGATACAGATCGAAGCTCTTCTTGCAAAATTTGCAGTAGTAAAATGAGTTTTTATGATAAGTAGCCCCTTACATTACCTAGCTTTTAGTTTATATTCAAACTTTATGTCTTTTTTCTCGAACTTGCGTTGCCCCCGGAACAACTTCGAAAAGTTTAGCAGTCAAAAGTTCTTCGGTTCCCACATATCGAGAAGTCCATCTATCATTTATGCCAGTCCAGAGTTTTCTTTTCCTTTATTTTTCTTGGTTTTTATACTGGAAAAACATATAAGATTTATATCCAATATGAAACAATGCGTCTTTACATTCCGTTAGTTATTTTCATCCTTCTTTTTCACTTGTCGACGGCTAAGATGATAGCACCCAAAATCTATGAGCAAGACGATCTTGGTGATCCAATTTTCAAGGAATTTACTTATGCCATTAGTGCAGACTGCACTGCAGGAACAATAACTACGTTTATATTTAATGAAAGCAACAAGCCAGTGCGTGATGCAACCGTCTATATCCAGTACATTGATTTTTCCGTGCCATTAATATCAAATGTGGTTACTGATGCAAAAGGTTATGCCCTGCATAAGTTACCTGGAGATGTAAAATTCATGCATGGACTTTTTGTAATGGTGGTGCAGAAAAAATCTTATAGGAGTAAAGAGGTTCATTTTGATCTTTCACCATGCTACTCAAATGGAACAATAAAGCCTCCCGTAAAAGTAGCGACTAATAATACTAATAAAACTAACCTGGTGAAACCAGTTCCGATCTCCCCAACATCAAATCAGTCCAATAAATCGGTTAAAAATGAAACAGCACCTACAGGTAAAACTGAGAAAATACCAATTTGCCCGGGTTTATTTTTACTTGGATTGGGATTTGCTAGTCTATTTAAATATAAATAACGGATTAATTATCATGAAAATCGTATTATACGCGCTATTCCTTTTGGGATTAGCTATTGCCATTGGTGTAACCCCGAATTATATAGACACAAAAAATACCGGCCAGGAAAACTTAAGTATCATTGATGTTGGAACGACTATAGACTGCCAAAGCAAACAGCTAACAATAAATGCAACAGCTCACGAAAGTGGGGAGCAGGTAGCTGATGGAAAAATTTATCTTTTCTACACAAATTATGGCTACCAACCCATAGGGAGCGGTAAAACCGATGGTAATGGTATTGGAAAGATAGAGGTCGTAGGGAATATGAACTACCTTACCGCGCTTTTTGTATTACGAGTGGATAAGCCAGGATTACGAAGCAAGGAGATTGAATTTACATACCAAAAATGTTTTGAGGAAATTTCTCAAGGCCTGGCAGATAATGACACAATAGAAGAAGTGAAAGAAGATAATGAAAGTATAGACGATAAGGGAATAGTTGAAAAGCCAACTCCGGATATTCCAATTGAGGTAAATGTTTCTGAGGAAAACGAAACACCAACAACCCCAGCTGTGCCAGTAAAGCCCGAAACTGGATGTATGCCAGCACTTATTTTAGCTTTAATAGGTGGATTTGTTATGAGGAGATGATATGAGAGTAGAGGAGGATTTTCTTGGAAAAGTTAATGTACCGGATAACGCATATTACGGATCTTTTACTTCCAGAGCGCATGCTAATTTCAAATTAAGCGGAATAAAGGTCCACCACCAGATGATTGTGGCTGTGGCGATCATAAAAAAATGTGCTGCGAAAACTAATGTCGATCTTGCAAGGTTAGATGGGAAAATCGGGGGGGCAATTGTAAAAGCTGCAGATGAAGTGATTTCCGGTAAACTTGATTCTGAATTCATACTTGATGCTTTCCAGGCAGGAGCAGGAACTCCGCTCCATATGAACGTAAATGAGGTTATTGCAAATCGTGCAGAAGAACTCCTAGGCGGTAAGAAGGGCGAGTACAAGTTAGTTCATCCAAATAACCATGTAAATATGTCCCAGAGTTCGAATAATGTTGTACCATCAGCAGTAAAAATAGCTGCGCTCAAACTTGCTGCTACTACACTCAATGAGGCAAAAATGCTTGAAGAAGCTTTCTCAAAAAAAGCCAACAGATACAAGAATACCATGAAAATTGGCCGGACTCATTTACAAGATGCCGTACCTATGACTTATGGACAGGTTTTTGAGGCATATCAGAGGGCAATAGAGAAAGATAGGCATGAAATCGAATCCGCACTTGATGGCCTTTTGGAATTGGGAGTAGGCGGAACTGCAATAGGAAGCGGGATAACTGCACACCCGAAATTCCGTGAGAAGTTAATAGCACAGATAAAAAAGGAAACAGGACTTTTTGTCAAAGTAGCACTAAATGGAATAGAGATAACACAGAATATGAATGACTTTCTTTCTCTTTCTGCTGCACTCCGCAGATATGCAACCACACTTTCAAGGATTGCAAATGACCTAAGATTATTGGTTTCTGGGCCAAATGCAGGTATAGCTGAGATAGTTCTTGAAGAAGTTGAACCAGGCTCATCAATTATGCCAGGTAAGGTCAATCCTTCAATACCCGAAGCAGTGAATATGGTTTCTTTTCTGGTTGTTGGTAATGACCATGCGATTATGATGGCGGTTGCATCAGGCCAGCTTGAACTTAATTTTGCTACGCCATTAATAGCATACTGCCTTCTTCAGAATTTAGAGATACTTAGCAATTGTACAATAATGTTTAGACGATGCATAGATAGATTGGAAGTTGATGAGAAAAAGACAAAGGAGAATTTTGAACGAACTTTTGGATATGCAACTGCCCTTAATCCCTATCTTGGTTATTCGAGGGTCTCTAAATTGGTGAAAGAGGCATATCAAAGAGGGATTTCACTTAAAGAACTGGTAATAGAAAAAGGCATAATGAATAAGGTAGATCTTGAAAAAATCTTATCTATTACTGGTCCTAGTGAAATAGATAAAAAAATAAAAATTAGTTAGGACTTGCTGCGGCATTTGCAGTGACATTAACATAATAGTAGCCATTACGTGATATGCCACCACCAGTTCCCATTACAGTTACTTTGTATGGACCTGGAGGAGTAAGTCCGGTAGTGTTTACATCTAGGATGGCTACACTGCTAGCTGAAACTCCAGGCGGAAGAACTGTTGGGGGATCGATTGTACAAGTTGCTGAAGGGGGACATCCGCCTAGTACTGAAAGGGTAATTTTTTCCGGAATACCCGAAAGCATAGTTGCATTCATTTTTGTGGTTGCAATACCACCTGGAGAAATGTCTGCATATTCTGGATCAGGATGTAGCTTAAAATCGAATGGGGCTTTTTTAACAGTAACTTTATAAATTACGAATTTTGTTACTGAACCAGAAGTTCCTATTACAGTAATATTGTATTTATCTGCCGGAGTGTATGCAGAAGTAGTTACATATAGAGTGGACTTATACGGTGGTTGGCCAGATTTTTTACTTAGTGAGCAGGTAGCATTAGGAGGACAATCAACTATGGATAGATTAACAGGTTTGGCAAGGCCAAGGCGGGTTATAGCTAATTTTGCACTTACAAAGTTCCCTGCAACAACCGATGATAGAGCTGGAGTTATGGACATATAAAAGCTCGAAACATTGGGAGGAACATAGAGCATGTTCGATGTAAGAACCGAAAATACTGATATCGAAAGAAACAGCAGAACCAACATTAAGATTCCTTTTTGGATGTGGGAATGATTATCTTTGACAACTTTACTTTTTTTAGTACTTTTAGTTTTTTTCATAAATAATGGAAGTGAATATAAAACATATAAACATTTGGGTCATCTCGATTAATTTATAATCTAAAATTAAAGTTTTGACTTAAGATTACCCTGCCTCATTTCAGGTTTAGATTGTGAGGCAAGATCGCTAAGTACATTACTTATATCAGCATGAGCCTGACGAGTCTCTGGATCAGATTTAAGTTTTTCAAAATGGAAACTTTCGGTAAACTTTCTGATTGCAGCATAGGATTTTTTGTCTATAGGAATTTTTTGTTCGGTAAATTTCCTTAGGGCATCTATAGCTGCCTCCCTTAGGTAGGATTCCTTATCTTTGAGGCTTTCTAATAATGGAGGTATGGAACTTACATCAAGAAAAATACCCAAGGTAGATATTGCTGCAAATCTAACATTAGAATTACTATCTTTCAAGGCACCAATAAGATCAGGAATTGCAGTTTTTTCTTTTAATTGTGCAAGAACAAAAATCCCAGCAACCCTTACATCTTCGGAAGGGTCATTCATAATTTTTATCAAATTTTTTGTAGCTTTAGAACTACCCAGGTTACCAAGTGCATAGGTTGCATTCAGCCTGACATTACGTTCAGGGTCATTTAAGGCAGCGATCAGTGGTGATTCTGCACTTGTATCACCAATTTTCCCTAAGGCAGCTGCTGAACATGCCCTGACTTCTGGATCTGGATCTTTTGATAACGAAATTATGGAACTTATAACATCTTTTGGGAGGTTAGGGATTGGATCATAGTGAAGATTACTAAAAGAAAACATGTTACCTTCAACACCTGCAATAACATATATTGCAGCGATTTTTACTGCTGAGGATGAATCTGAGAGTGCAGGTAACAATACAGGAAGTAGCTGCTCATTTCTGAAATTAGATAATGAATAAATTGAAAGTTCCCGAATTTCCTGGTTGGGTTTTTTGGAAGCTTTTATCAATGCAGGCAGAGCCCTTGGATCATTAATTACAATAAGTGCGTTTATGGCATTCTTAGCAACTGCGGTTTCTGGGCTTTCTACCCCTTTTAGCAGGGCATCAACTATGTTTTTTGCAATTTTTGGATCCTTAAAACGTGCAAGTGCATTTGGTAGTGATGGGTTTTGATCGTAGGCAGATAAAGCTGCATCCAAAAGAAAGTGCACCGAAGTTGGATCTCCGATCAGTCCAAGTGCCTTAGCAGCAGCAGCGCATATATTGGGTGTCGGATCCTTTAGAGAGTTGATAAGAATGGGAACTGAATCCCGATAGTTCATTTCACCAAAAGCACCTATTGCAGCAATACGGACATTATCTGAAGGATCTTTTTTGATTATTTGCCTGAGTTTTTGGACTGCATCATCTATCATTGACAATGTATCATAATCGGAATGGGAAGAACTTTTGAACATTACGCCCAGAGTAGCTATAGCACTAAGTCTTTCATCAGGATTAGGATCGTCAAGTTTTCGCATGAGCGATTTGAAAACAACTGATGGGTCTATTTTGTCCATAATATTCACATTTCTCTGATTGACTTATTATATACTTTCGCCCACTTTTTTAACAATGTTTTTGAGAATTTTTTTATCGAACGCATCTGGAACAATCTTATTTTTTGTTGGTTTTTTTACTGAATCTGCAATTGCTTTTGCAGCTGCGATTTTCATCTGAGGTGTTATTTTCTTCACCTTAAGATCAAGAAGTGCCCTTAGAAAGCCCGGGAAACAGAGTGAGTTGTTTATCTGATTTGGATAGTCGCTCCTACCAGTTCCAAAAACATCTATATTGAGTTCTTTTGCCTGCTGAAGGGAAATTTCTGATATAGGATTTGAAAGCGCAAAAACGATATTAGGTTTTTTCATTGATTTAATAGTTTTTATTGGGAGCGAACCCGGAAGGGCTGCAGAAATAATAACATCAGCACCTACAAAGTTTTCTAGAGTACCAGAGAAATTAGAACGATTTAGCTGTGCTAGTTCTTTCTTATATTCTTCTAATCTTGAGTTCGATATTGCTCCTTTACTGTCAAAAACAACAATATCACTAAAGCCCGCGAAAGAAAGGAGTTTTGCAATTGCATAGCCCGCACTGCCTGCACCAACTATAGCAATTTTTAGATCGGTAGTATGGGATTTCCCTACAACTTTAAGTGCATTATAGAGTGCAGCAAGCGCAACTATTGCAGTGCCATGCTGATCATCATGGAAAACCGGGATATTGAGTTCTTCTGTTAATTTGCGTTCTATTTCAAATACCTTTGGAGTTTCAATATCCTCAAGATTTATAGCTCCAAATCCAGGTGCAATTGCTTTTACAATAGCAACTATTTCATCTGCATTTTTTGTATCAAGACAGATTGGAAAGGCATCTATACCTGCAAACTGTTGCATTATGAGTGCTTTACCTTCCATAACCGGAAGCGCTGCCTCTGGACCAATATCCCCTAAACCTAAAACTCGTGTTCCATCGGTCACTATTGCAACACTGTTACCTTTCATTGTATATTCGTAAACTAATTGTTTATTTTTTGCAATTTCCAGACATGGCTTTGCCACACCGGGGGTGTAAAGCATAGCTAGATCGTTGGTGGTTTTTAGTTTAGCTTTGGCACCAATGAAGATTTTACCCCGGAGTTTTTTGTGAATAGAAATTGGATCATTTTGATCTTTTGATAAGTCATCCATGTTTTGAATAAGTGAAGAAAGATTAAAATGGAAGAGGTTGAATCTTAGTTATTTCTAATTCCAGATTCTTTAGATTTTTAGCCGAGGAACTGCCTTTTCCATGCTGCAGCTTTTATGTCTTCGATAAGGTGCCCGTGATTACCAGATCGGAAGTTTTGGTAAATTCTTGATGTGATTTCACAATATTCATCATCAGACTCGTATTCCACCCATTCTAATACACGAGAAATGCCAGATTTTACTTGCGTAGGCATTTTGGATAGGTTAGATTTGTTGAGAAAACGAACGGAAGAAATCAGATCCTCATCAATCTTGGTATAAAGGCTGTGGAGTTCATCAAACTCTTTTTCACTAAGTGCTGATAAACCAAGCAGATCAGGCGGAATACCAATAGAATAGAAGGATGCACAGAATTTGATTGCTCTAGGAAGTTTTATGCCTTTCATAGACCGCGAGTAACCGAAAAGTCCGGTATGTAGCTTTCTTGCCCGTCTTCCTGGAACAAATGCGGATATGCCATTTATAAGATCTGCAACTTCCCTAAGCTGACCCTCATAAACCTTACACATTTTTTTAATGAAGAAAAGTGCACGTTTTTCATCAATCTCTAGTGGTGGATGCCTAGTGCCGTGGTTAAGCATATCTACAGCATTAACTACATCACGAAATGAATGATCGTATTTGAATGATGATTGTGCAGTGAATGTTTGGACACTTGGGTATTCCTCCCCACAGTTATTGACATTGTTTGGTGTGAAATTGCCTCGGAATGGTGCACTACCTACCCCGATTATCGGAAGGATAGGCGTACTTGTTTTTTGCTCGAGAGCATAAAGACGTTGAAGGCCAATTTTGGAAAGAAGTACTGCACTTGCTGAACCGTAGTTTAAAGCAGGATCACTCCTTGCAAGAAAAACCCTCTGGTACTCTAGATCCTTACCTTCAATATATTTCGAAACTATAGCATCACAAGTGGATATTGAATTTAGATCCTCGAAAAGCGGGATTACATGAATGCTCTCAGGCTGGAAGTCACCCACCCAATCCTTAACCGAAATGCGCTCGCTGCCAAGTTTTGTATCTTTTTGGCCAATTATTACATGCTCGTAATAGTTCCTTATTCGCTCGAGTTCGAGATGGCTGGTGGTCATGGGAAGGATGACTTCGAAAATCGGTGCGATGTCAAGACCAGCTGCACGTGCAACATCAAAAGCACGCGGGATGCTATGAAGAGTTTCAAGAAGAATTTTTCCCTGGTTGGTCTCCACTGATGGATTTGGAACACGATAGGTAAGATAGAAATCCTTCCCTATAGGTTTCTTCCTGAAAAAATCAAGATGACGGGAGAGAAGTTTTTCGACCACCTGGTTATCTGCTTCCTTTCCTTCACTATCCCACATCTGCTCAGTGCAACCAAGCTGGGAGAAAACAAAAAAAGCTTCCTTAACTTCTGCTTCCCCTGCCAAAACGTCAGAATCGGAGAAAAATGGGCTTGCAACATTATCAGGATGCTGGGTACTCATACAGCGGGGAATATTCATGATAAATGAACGAGTGCGGCATTTAAATAATTTGCTTCATTACAGATAAGTAGGTGAAAATTTGATAGAGAGCCTTAAGAAATCTTTTACAGCTTATTCGAAAAGTCCTTTTATGTTTGCCTGGAGTTCGCTCCTCTATGTGTTCATGCTCGTAGTATTCTTGTTTGGGGCATTGTCGATTTTCTTAGTATATTTCATTATTCTTTCAATTTTTGGACAAGGATTTGACCCCGTGTCCCTAGGAAGCATTGGCGCATATATAGTAATTACGCTATTGTTCCTCTTTTTCACAAGTGGACTTAATGCTGCACTTGCAAAAGCATTTCACTCTGCTTTATCAAATGAGAAGACAAGTCTGATAAAATTCTATTCTTATGCAATAGATAAGGCACCAGAAATGTTTGCCATAATGCTTACACGAGATCTGGTATGGTTGCTTTTGGCAGGTCCTGGAATCGCAGTTTATATCTACTTCCTTAGCCCATACCAGTATATGGATGCGGCCATCGGCATTTATGTTTTGGCCGTAACTTTCATAGTCCACATGTTGTTTACCCCGGCATTCCTTTCTGCAGGTACTTTTGGTACTGATGTTTATAGTTCGCTAAGGCATGCACTGCATTTCATTGTGAAAAGGCACGTATTTTTCTTAGTTATGTTCGTTATTTTTGCCATAGTCTGGCTGTTAAGTTTCATACCGTTCATACAGTTAGTAACTCTTTTCTTTGCTTATCCTGTTGTATATTCAGCCATGATAATAATGCTAGAAAAAGAAGGGGGCGAATGATGTACAGAGTTTACGAATGTGATAGTTCCAAGAAGGCACTAATAACCAAGATACTTGAAACCGACCCTTATGCGGATGATAGCTTTGCGAGAGTAGGCTATAAGGTGAAGGATGGAACAGTTCTTGGCGAAGATAAGAACAAAATTTATATTTACATTTCAGCATCAGATGATTTTGTAAAAAAGGCTGATGAAAAATTAAAAGAGCATGCAGTAGTTGCAAAAAATGAAGATAAAATTGCTGAAAAGATACGCAAAGAAGAAGAGGAAGCAGAATCTGGTTTTGGAAGTATCTTTGGTGAGTAAGTGTAGAGCGATTTACATCGCATAGCAGTAAACCTTATATTTTTTCTCTGGAATTCCTTTTTATGAATGGAATCGAAAACGACACGCAACCCCTTAATACAGCCAAAAAAAGCATTGCCTCTCGTGGGGTGCCATCAGATGAATCGGTCTATCTTCCAAGGCATGATAGTGAAGAGCTTCGATCTTTTCAGGATAAAAACGAGAACATAACCAGAAACACCTGGAATGTGGATGAGGTTGCGAATTTTATATTCTCAAAAAAATACCAGCCAAAATATTATGAGATAGCAACTGGTTTTCTTAAACTGCTTTGTGAAAAGAGCCAGGTGGGTGGTGAGGAGATAGCTGCTTATGTAAATACAAATGGGATTTCTAAGGCAACCTTTTACAACCGAGTTCTTCCCCGCCTTAAAAGAGTGGGAATGATAAAGGTGGAACGAGACACTTTAGTTGCAATAGAAAGCAAGCGTAAATTCCGACCGATGCGAATATCACTTAGCAAAACTTTTGGGAATTACTTTATGAAAATAGGGGATTCCTGGCTCGCCATAGTGGATGATGTTAGAAGTAGGAATGAGAAACAAATGAAACTATGAAATAGGGGCTTCGCCCCTATGACCCCACTGCTCGCGCCTTCTCGGCGAGCAAGGCTCGCCGTATCAGCGGCGCTCGCTTCAGTTGAAATCTGAGATTCTTTTCTGGATTATATCCTGCTTTTGAATATATTTTTTGACAACTGCCTCAGTCATTGGACCTATGCTGCCATTGTATCTCCAGCCACTCCAAAATTCCCTGTTAGGATATAGTTTCAGAAAATTTGGAACTTTCTCAAAAATTCTTGAGGCACTGTGGCTTTTGAATATTTGAAGAGTTTGCTGCACGGAAAATTTGGATGGAATATCAACAATCATGTGGACATGTGCAAAATCTTCTCCGAATCCCAATTCCCTTATTGTGAAGCCAAATTGCCCGGCAGCTTCATAGAAAGCTGCCCTGCATGCATCAATTGTTTTTTGTTTTCTGAAAACTGCCTTCCTTTTCTTTGAAACAAAATAGATATGTTGGTAGTTGTATCTGCCAGATTCCTTTTTATTTACAAAAGTTCCACTAACCATTTGCTCACGTCCGGTAGCCTCTTCTCATGAAAGACCTGTGCCGCCCTTCGGGCGGCGCGCCGGCTACCGACGTAATTTTTACAGTGAAAAAATAAGTATGTCGCCGATTCACCAGCCTGCGATGCAGGCAGAACTCTCGGCTAATTCAGTTGATTAGATTATTCAGAGCAGACAGTATTCTTAAATACACCAATTCTTTTCCCTATTACATCCCAAAGTGGAGATAGCACCAGCAAAAAATAATGCCCTCGAAAGTCTCATTCTAGAACTTATGTAAACCAACTATTTTTTCTTTTTCTTCTTGGAAAGACCGACCGACTTTGTTTTTCTTGTCTTTTTTGAATCTTCCCTTAACTTGCTTCTTTCCTTTTGCTTTTCACCAACTATGGATTTGGTTTTGGCAGTTCGCTCTTTTACACGTGAAAGGATCTCATCATAATCACGTTCATCAGCAAGATCACTGCGAAGTTTCTTTATCATATCGTGACTTTCCCCCACCAGTTCACTTATTCTGGTTCGGGAAGCCGTAATTTTGCCCTCTATTGACCTTTCAGATGAAACTGTATCCTGAAGCTCATTCTCATAAGCATCAGCAAGGTTTTCGAGTTCACCAAGATATTTTTTCATGTAAAGTGATTCTGCAGATTCACGCAAATCTGAAATTTCATCTTCACCATGAGATACATATTCTTCGATCTCAGAAACTTTTTGCTCGTAATCCCTTATGTACTCCTCAACCCAGTGCTCGACACGGGAAATACCCTCGATTTCTTCTTCAAGTGATTCAAGTTCGCTTCCATGACTTGCTACAGCTTCTTTTACACTATCAGTCATTTCTGCAACTTCTTGCTTCATCTCTTTTAAGGCTTCAAGATCAGATGTTAAATTGGAGAGAGTGGAATTAAGTTCTTCCACCTGGACACGGGTATCTTCTAGAGCAGATTTGGCCTTTGCTGAACGCGCACCAATTACAGCAGCTGTTTTTTCAAGTTCCTTCATACGCTCGGATTGCTCAGCGAGTGTTGAATTTATAGTTGAAAGTTTTTGTTCGATTTCGGTTTTTGAAGTAGATAGAGAACCTATGAACTGCTCTGCTTTTTGCCTTGTTCGTTCAAGAGCATCTTTACCCTCTTTTTTAAGATCTTCCATTTGTTTCTGAACCTCACTAAGCTGGTCAACTTTGTCGGGAAGTTCGAGTACACGCTCCTTAAGTTCTGCAATCTTGCTTTGTTTTTCAAGTATTTTTTCGGTTATCACTACTATATCAGCCTGCATCTTGCCTTCAATTGCATTGAACTTATCACGATAAAGATTCTCTTTTTCCTTCCTTAGTGCTTCGGTTTTAGCCTTTTCATTTTTTATCTCAGCAAGGTAAGAAGCAACTAGTTCACGAACATCCGCAGATGCACGTTTAGGAGGAGTAATAACTCCTATTTGTCTTGGGGCTTCTGTTTCTTTTACAATATCTTTTACAATAGGTTGTTTAACTTTTATGCGAGGTGGAAGCTCAGTTTCTGGCTTTTCTTCTGGAGTATCAAAAGTGTCATTTTCCCAGGAACTTGACTCAGATTCATCAAGGCTGGTAAGAATATTTGATTTTAGACTTTCTACATCGTTTCCACGCTTGCGCTCGAGATAGTCGCTTAAGAGTTCCTCAGGTTCTGGTTCTTCTTCAGTTTTGGTTGGAGAAAAGTCTCCGTGAACTTCTTGTGGTATTTCTTCTTGGTTTGGCTCCTGGATCTCTTCCATTACCGGGGCAACAGGTGTCTCTTCGAAACTACCCTGGGGTTGTTCAGCTCGCTCGATTTGGCCATTTTCTCTCCAGAATATGTAGGTACCGCGGATGCCATATTCCACGTTTATGTAACCTTCATCTTCAAGTACTGCAATCCATTTGTCCATGGTCTTTTTATCGATCTTGCATTCCTGCCTTAGATCATTTAGGCCAATCTTCTTCTTTTCTGCAATAGTACGGATAAGGTTATCAACATCAGTACTTATGAGCGGTTCTTCAACAGTAACTTTGTCCAAATACTCACCTCTAACAGTAGTAATTATGCACAATTGGATTTATAAAGATATAACCACAAGACAACATAAATAGCCAAAAATAGGGCGCAAACACACAAAATATATAAAGATTGGGGGGATTTGAACGGGATATGTATAGGAAATAGGAGTAGAGAAGATAGAATAATTAGAAAAAAATGTAAAATTATTCAATTACTATTATTCATATTCAATTACAATTATTCAATTACTATTCAACTACTATACTATAAGAACCGGAAAGTTTCCTCGTAGCACGCCCAAATGCCTTTTTTATGTGCTCAATATTGGCCTTATAGGAGTGAACAGTAAACAATTTGGTACCAACACCCAGTCTTGCAGCACGATCGGTAGGTCTTCCAAATGCACGTCGCATACCTTTTTGAAGACGATCTGCACCAGCACCTGCAATCATCTTATTTTCCCTTATTATGTGATGAGGGTAAACCCTAACAGTGAAGTAGTATGCACCAGCAGTCATTTTCTCTAGGTGCTTGTTTGAACTTTGACGTGCACTCTCGATCGCATTATCTCTTAATATAGTGGCCTCGTTGCTCCTGAGACTCAAAATGCAATCATAATCATTCTTTAGAACTCCCATCCTGAATTGGTGAAGATCTGCGTGTGGCATTGATTTTATGAATGATTTACGTGGTTTACTTCTTGAATATCTGGTCCATGCAACTTTATCTGCATCTCGTATTGCTCGACCTGGTCTGATTCCCATTTATTATCACCTTTAACTTGAAGAATAGTAATTGATATTAAATAGTTAACAATATAAATGCGCACCACTGCACACCCGAAGGAATTCTTCGTGGAACTTTGTTGTACTGAGTTCAGGATGAAAGCAGGTGGCAAGGTAAAAGTGGAATTTTTTATCATTTGTTTTATCATTTATTATTTGTTGGCAAGCGATAGTTTCACCATTGTTATTTGCGATTATCGATACTCCCTTACCTATTGATTTTATACGTGGAGCCCGGATGAAGAAGGCACGAACTTTACCAAATTTAGTTTCTACATTTTTTTCAAAAGACTGCACCTGGCGGCCATAACCATTACGGTCAACTTCGATATCCATAAGTTCAAGAGTACGCTGATCGGATTCTTTCTTGTGAATTTTTTTTGCGAGCATTATAGCACCAGCACAGGTACCGAAAATGTTTGGCACTTTCTCTATCTCCTCAAAAAGCCCTTCCCGTTCGCAAAGTTTTTGGAGGGTGGTGCTTTCCCCTCCGGGAATGATTAAACCTATAACCCCTTTCAGGTCGCGTTTGGTTCGAACTTCGATCACGTTGCATTCGAGTCCTAGAGCAGAAGCTGCCTTTTTTGTTGCATTTACATGCTCGGATACATTACCCTGTAAGGCAAGAACACCAATTCGCATAATAAAAGAATGTTTAGAAAAATTAATTATTCAGGGGGTTAGATTTACTCAGGTATTTAAAGGAGTTTAATTCCTTAGCGAACGCAAGTCTGAAAGCAAGTTTGTAAAATCTGATTTAAGTACACCTATTTCAGCAAACCTAATTAGACTTCTTTGCCATGAGGATGTATAATCAATGTGATCTAATGGTTCTCCAAAAAGGAGTTCTGGTGCGGTTAATACATTAAAACCACGTGCACATGCACTGCTAACTGTTGCTTCTACAGAATAGGAAATGTCGAATCCTCCCACCGCAACATGAGTAATTCCTCGGCCAGTTAAGAAAGCCCCAAAAGCCGCGTTGCTAAAAGCATCAGTTTCGAATTTGCCAAAAACCTTATGGTTTGGAGCATAAGTTGCAAGACGAGGAAGAAGATCAGGACCACCATCATAGAGTGTAAAGAGTGTGGGCATACAATGCTCTCTGGCAAAATCAAGTAGTTTTTGGAGACGGGAGATACCATCAAACATCTCCCCGCCAACAACCGGGTGCATGTGATTTGGATTTTGCATATCAATTAATACTACGGCAGCACGTAATGGAGTTTTGGGATTGCAATTACCTGATCTATTCTGGAATGTAGTTAACACAATAAATGATTAGGATAAGAAGGTATATAAATTATTTAGTTACTTTTAGTGGATTTATATGCCACGCTCTGAAAGTTTGGTTTCCAACAAGGAGATTTCAAGTCCGGGCATGGCATCACCTAGCCCTACACTGGCTTCTACTAGTTTTTTTGGATCATTAAAATGTGCAACTGCATCCACCATTGCTTTTGCCATTTTTGCAGGGTTGGAACTTTTAAAGATACCCGAACCAACAAAAACTCCATCCACACCAAGTTGCATGCAAAGTGCTGCATCAGCAGGAGTAGCAATACCACCAGCTGCAAAATTCACCACAGTAAGGCGACCTAGCTTTGCAGTTTCTTCCATCAAAGTAACTGGAACGCGATAGTCTTTGGCTAGCGAAACGAGTTTTTCTGATGATAAATTTTTGAGGCTGAAGATTTCATCATTTATAGCCCTTATATGCCTGATAGCTTCGATGATGTTGCCAGTTCCAGCTTCACCCTTACTCCGGATCATTGCGGCTCCTTCGTTTATCCGACGCAGGGCTTCGCCAAGATTTCTTGCCCCACATACAAATGGTACGGTGAAGTTTTTTTTATCAACATGAAGAGTGGGATCGGCAGGAGTCAGTACTTCACTTTCATCGATGAAATCAACTTCAAGCGCCTCGAGAAGCTGGGCTTCGACAAAATGACCAATTCTGCATTTTGCCATAACTGGAATAGTAACACTAGATTGTATTTCCTTTATTTTTTGCGGATCGGACATTCTTGCGACCCCGCCCTGGGCACGGATATCGGCAGGCACGCGTTCAAGTGCCATTACCGCAACTGCACCAGCTTTTTGTGCAATGATCGCCTGCTCGGCATTAGTAACATCCATGATCACTCCGCCCTTTAGCATTTTTGCAAGCCCGGATTTGATATTAAAAGTTCCTATTTCATTAGACATAGAATCAACAATGAAAAATAGAAGAAAGATTTTATGAAAGTTTACTATAGACCAGTTTACTATGCTATGCTCCGATTTACCATACTCTCGATTATTTGCCACTGCCCGGTGATCCTAGTGCGGGCACTTGAAGCATTTGTTCAAATTGCGTGTACAAACTCTCTGACCTCAGCTCGCTCTTGTCCAAAACCATATCGGCTAAATTACTTGGGACGTGATGTGGCATGGCAGATGCAATAACAACATATAGTTCGGGTTTTGCTGCACGCATTTGTGCAATCATTTCTTTGACTGTATCCTCATGATTTCGATAAAAGAAAATAACGACAATGTCGTTCCCTTGCCCAATTTGAACCGCACTGGTGATAGAGCTAGAACCCCTAAAGTCGAAATGGATCGGAGTAGTGCTAGCGCATTTTCCACGCATGCGATCTATTAGAATTGTGGCGTACGTAAAGTCTGAATCATTGTCAAATACCACAATTCTGCAAGAAGCTAATTTTCCTCTGACTGGGGTTGGATCTGCAAGCGCGTCTGCAACATTTTTAAAAGGTCTAGCAGGCCCGTGTCCTGATGCTTCGATTAAAAGTCTAGTTCGGGTCATTCTTCCACCGAATATCATTTTTTATCAATGATTTTAAAAATATACAGGCCAAGGCCGGCAATAGAGGACAAGAATTTTTGGTCAGAATGGCATCGATGGCTTATCGCAAGGAATTTAACTGGTTTGACTGAATTACTTCTCATGGTACTTGAGCGGATAAAGTTGTGGTTTAGGTTTTTGGAGCCTTCAAAAACCGATCAGATTATGCAGGAGCAGAAATCAAAGGCTGACTTAAAGGAAGCAGTAATCAATGTAGCATTATCTTCTCTGGTGCCTGCAGTAGGAGCATTGCTCCTTTTTGCGATAATAGGACTGTTTTTTGGTTCAATCGCCAACAGCCTATTTGGAAGCATTAGTAGTGAAATGGGCGGGGTTTTAGGGGGAGCTTTGGGCCTGGGGCTGATAGTTTTTGGGATAATATACGCAGTTATGATAATCGTCTTAGAACCTATAGTATTGCTAGTAGGTCAGGGAATTTCTTTTCTGATTGCAAAGCTATTGGGTGGAAAGGGCAAATATACTGAGCAAGTTTATTTCAGCTCATTTGTCACATCAGCATGGAATATCGTTTTCCCACTACTGGTGATACCCTGCCTAGGATCAATATTAAGCATCATAATAGCGGTATATTCGATATACCTAAATTACAAAATAATAAAGACCGTGCACCAACTAGACCGTTTAAGAGCAGCAGCAGTGGTGTTGATACCAATAGCAGTGGTTCTGGCAATTTATGCTTTCTTGTTTATAGCAAGCATGGCCAGTTATTCATATTAGTGCCGAGGTCGCATAATTGCGTTTTCAGTCTCGAGTTTTCAGTTTCGTGCGAACCGATAAGGAGAGCGAACGAAACAAAACGGGAAACTGGAGGCAGCAGTGCATTCCGGTAGTGCGTCGGTCTCGAACGGATCTGTTGGAAAAACGGAACAAATTTTACGAGAGAGCCGATCCCTCGTGGATTGCAGGTTCAAAAACTTTTTAGGAAAAAAGTTTTACAAAAACAGTTTGTTGAAAAACCCTTCCGGGTTTTTAAAACTAGCAAGACTGTTTTGATCCAACTTTCCCTAAAAGTTGGGGATCCTGCCCTCGGCGTTTTTTTTAAAAGCTATTAATAAGATTACTTTCACCATAGTAGATTATGATAGTCCTTAACCTTAAGACATATACAGATATAGAAAGATCGCTTCTTTTTGCAGACATAGCTGATGAGATTGTGGGTAAAACCGGCCTTAGAATAGTTGTTTGTCCACCTACACCCTACCTTAAGGAAGCAACAGGCCGCTCGTGTGATATATTTGCACAACATACTGACCCTGAACCTCCAGGAGCGTACACTGGTTCGATAGCTGCTGAGATGTTAAAGGACATAAAGGTAAAAGGCTCGATTATAAATCATTCTGAGAAAAAACTTGCTCGCGATAAGATGGCCCAAACTATAGAAAGGCTACATATGAATGGGTTAGAGAGTATTGTTTGTGCAGCAACAACTAATGAAGCGGCTTCGATAGTATCGCATAAACCCACTTTTATTGCTGTGGAACCTCCAGAACTTATAGGCAAGGGAATTAGTGTTTCAAAGGTGCGTCCGGAAATAGTGGTAAACTCAGTACGTGCAATCAAAGATGTCAATCACCATGTGAAGGTGCTTTGTGGAGCAGGTGTGAGCAACAAGCAGGATGTAAAAAAAGCCCTGGAATTGGGTGCTGAGGGAGTGTTGCTTGCAAGTGCATTTGTAAAAGCTAAAGATCCTAAAACCTTTTTGGCTGAACTGGCTGGCGTATTCTGATGATAAGAAAGGCCACTCCAAAAGATGTTAAAGTTCTTTTAGTGTTATGGAACGAACTCATGCAATTCCACAGGATACGTGGAAGCTCGATGCTTGATTTAGTAGATGACGCCGAACGCAAATGGAAACTATGGGTCTTGAAAGGTATAAAATCGTCGAATAGGCTCGTACTTGTTGCGAAAGAGGATGACGAAATAGTGGGGTATTCATTAAGCGCAATAAAGAACAACGTGAAAGTTTTCAAGCTCAAGAGGCTTGGTCATATATTTGATTTGTATGTGAAGGAAAAATATCGTGGCAAAGGCATCGGTGAGCAATTAGTAAAAGAAACGCTTGCATGGTTCAAAAAGAAAAAGATGACGTATGCATCTATAGGGGTGCATGCGATAAATCCTGAAGCCCATGGATTGTACAAGAAGTGGGGTTTTAGAGACATGCACATAGAAATGAGGAAAAAGCTGTGATTTTTAAAAACAACTTAACAACAAAAGAAAAAAGCGCCTGTAGTCTAGCAAACTTTTTAGGAAAAAGTTTCACAAAAACTGATTAGTTAAAAATAACGAATCGGTTTTGATGAAACCGCGACACGCCCTAACAGGGTGTGCTCGCACCTAAAAGCTTGGAAAACGGTAGGATCTTAGCCTTCCATTCCGCCTTTTAGGAAAAGGCGGCCCAAAACTAGGGGTAAAGATGAGAGCTAATGACCCGGGTTCGAATCCCGGCGGGCGCATTTGAAACTTTACTTCGTACAGACTCCAGTTAAAGTTTCATCAAACGAAACTTTCCTCCTATAAACTTATGGTAAAGTTTCATCAAACTTCATCCGTATTGACACCCACAGTTATCCAAGTCAAAAATTCAGTAAACATCATCCTTTTTTCCCTGTTCATTTGAATTTTTTCTCCGGGGGTACACTTTCATGAAAATGCTCAGGTCTTTTAAAATAGACTATTTAATTTGAATTAAAGCCTCGGTAGCTCAGTGCACCTTTTTAGAAAAAAGGTGCATCAAAAACTTATTGTTAGTTTTTTGGTGCGCTTTTTTACTAAAAAAGCGCGAAAAATGGTAGAGCGCCTCTCTCGTACCAACTTTTAGGAAAAGTTGGATCAAAACTTTCTGTTGAAAACCCTTTCGGGTTTTACATTTTCGCGCAGCGAAAATTAGCAAGACTGTTTTGGTCCCGCTTTTACCAAAAGCGGGCAAGGAGGAGGCCGGGGGTTCAAATCCCTCCCGAGGCTATATAGTTAACGCAGTTTTTAGTCTAACAAAATCGGGTTTCCCTTCGATAACATCTAAAACTTGGGCTCTTTGAGTATGACCAAGATTTGCATGCAACACAAGTATATCAATTATATTGGAAATACCTGATAGATTTATATCTTCCATAATAAGTCTAAGTGGATTTGTAGGGCCTGTGGAGTTGGAATTGCCAGTAGAGTCTAAGAATTCACAAATATTATGGCCATTTTTCGCTATGTTTTTTAGACAAAGAATGCCATGACTCCTAAGTTCTTCTGAACCAGAAAAGGCAACTAAGATAGAAACAAGAAATATATGTTCCGGTTCGTGCCGATCAAGATACACTGCCAAAAGAGAAGTGAAAGCCAAAGCAACTTCGCAATCAGTACTAGCTCTAATAAATTCTGAAAAATCATCGGATGTGATTCCGGCTACATTTGTTTTTAGTCTTGCTATAAGGGTCAATTGCCTTGTTTTTTCTTCTGGAGATAATTTTTCTTCTTGGTCTGATCGAGGCTTTCTGGATATTGCACCAGATCGATTAGCAGGAGTAACAGAGCGTATAGATTGAGGAGATTCAACTTGAGGTGATCTAGAACTATAAGTACCTTTGGGTTTTGGTCTTTGTTCTGGATCCAGAGCAAATGGAGATGGTCTTTGTTCTGGCGGTAGAGCAACTGAAGGTGGCCTTGATGTTGCTGCCATTACAACTATCTATAAACAAACACTTAAAAAAGAAGGTTATCCCAGGATTCGCACGAGTTCGTTTTCGAAAACATCAGGTTTTGAAACAAGATGGTGTGCTTTTTTGCGTGTATCAGGATAGCGGGATAGTTTGGAGAGGCTCTTTAAAGCTTCAACATCTCCCTTAAGTTTATGGAGAGCCTGATCTCGCGAATTTCTGAATTTGGATTTTGCTGCTACAGATAAAAGTGCTGAATTTTGACCAACAAGGCGATCGATTGCTGCAGACCGACAATCTGCATATGGTGAAAGTATTGCGACATCGGAAAGAAGTTCCGGGTCGTGCAATTTTTTTACCATATCAGAAAGAAGCATGAGTGCGGTTGAACGTGAGTCAGTATATTCTGAATCTGAAATAACGGCCTTTAGTGAAAGTGGATCGTTAGAAAGCCTCCCCACCGAGATGTAGCGAGAATCCTCATTTTGCGAAAACTTTGCTATTTGGATTAGTGCTTCGGTATCTTCAATTTCCTCAACTGAAAGTGAGAGCTTGGAAACTGCAGCTTTTTTCACCTGATTGTGCTTGGATAGCACAAGCGAACATAGGGTGTCGATATTTGAGGAAAGGAGATTGATAACCTGCATGCGTACATTTCTATAAGGTGAGTTTTCTGCAACTTTTTTTAGTGCTGCAGGATTATTTGCAATTTTCTCAACTGCTGCTGAACGGGAATCTTTATTTGGAGAGCGTGATGCTATTTCAGCGAGTGAATCTGGATTGGAAAGATTGTGCACTGCAGCGAGTCTGGTTCCCCCAAAGAGAGAGGAGCATGCAATTTCAGCTAGGGCATCAGGATCGTGTGAAAGTTCATCCACTGCTGAAGCACGAGTATCTTCATGCTGGCAGAATTTAGCGATGTCAATAAGAGCTTCGACATCGTGGGAGAGATTTGAGATTGCAGCAAGCCTTACAAAGGGAAAACTCGAAAAAAGTGCAAGTTCGATAAGAACTCTCACTCGCCCTTTTAGACGGTCAACTGCACTAAGCATTGCAAGACGTTCACCACTTGTAAGTATTTTTGCCAGATGACTAAAGCTGTATTTATCGGGAGCCTTGTGAAATGCGGATACTTTTATTTTTTTACTTTTTTTTTCTAAACTGGGAGATTTCTGTCTTATACTGGTTGCCATGAGATGTTTTTCGCCAGTAAATATATAAATGATTCGTTGTTTTTACCCAATAAGTGCAGTCCAAACACACTAAATTTCGATTTTAGAACAAAATTGTAAATTAAAATACTCAAAGAAAAGGAAGTTAGAAAGAAACCTTGATTCAAAAAAGAGGGAGATAGAAAGAACCGTAGGTTCTTTCATGAGATTCAAAAAGAACCATTGGTTCTTTTCAAAGGAGGATAAAAAGGAACCTTGGTTCCTTTTATGGGGAAACTGAGATTTGAACTCAGACAACCAGCTCTTTTGATACCTTAAAAGGTACCCAAAACAGTCTTGCTAATTTTTGTTTCGTTCGCTCGCCTATCGGCTCGCACTTACAAAAATGGTTTGTGAAGTTCAGTAATTTTCCGATAAGGAAAATTCAACTGAACAAAACCAAAAACCCGAAAGGGTTTTGAAACAGCACGTTTTGGCTCCACCTTTTCCTAAAAGGTGGAGACCCAAAGCTGACAGCATACCAGGTTAGCTCATTTCCCCGATTGATATGAAATAAAGACGAAGGAAATAAAAAGAAGTCCCTAATGGGACTTGAATAGCTTAGTTATCAACTTTTTTTACCAGCATATGCGAATCTCCAAAGCGGTGAAGGAAAAATCCGTATCGGCAATATAGGTCGATAACCGGGTTTAAAGCTTTTACCTTAAGGAAAATCGGTCGGTCATTATCACGTAGGGCATGGAGGATGTGTTCGAGCAAAATTGTACCAACACCCTGTCCACGCATAGATTCAGTAACACCAATTCCCTGAATAAGAACTCGTTCGCCTTCATCGATTATGTGTGCAAAACCAACAAACTGACCCATTTCCTCAGCCAGAAGAAGAAGATCGTCTTCGGTTATTTGTACCATTGCATTTGGAAAAATGCGCCTTATGAAATTTTTTGCATCATCTATTTCAGATGGCTTAACAGCACGTACACGAATCATTTGGATTACCTTAAGCTGGAGGAGTTACTTTTGCTTTCTTTTGTCTCTCGTAATCCACCATGATTTCAGATAGACGAGTTTCGAGATCCTTTTTCAGATCAGCGAATATTGGATTTTTTGTAAATGCATCGGCCTTTGCAGCGATTGAAAGCTTGTTTGCAAGTGCACGGGCAATTTTACCCCTAACACTTTTTGGTGATGATGAAATGCGTGCATATTGAAATATTATTCCGTGCTTTGGAGGAGGGATTCTGCGGTTCTTTAAGTGTTTAAAAAGGGCTTTTTCCGCACCCAAAACCTGTATCGCACTCGCAGGGAGCATTGCAAGTCTCACCAGTGAACCTACATGTGAAACCAGCTTTGCAGCGATTTCCGGACCGCCAACTTCAGAAAGATTGGGACAAAGTTCATGTGCAAGTTCTTTCTGATAATTTTCGTAATCCTTCCTTAAAGTTTCAAGAGAAAGAATGGATTTTGCAAGTAAAAGACATTCTGAAAGGTCTTTTGAAGAGAGTTTTGTTCCAAGACTTGTTTTAGATGATTGTGCAAGTTCTAAAGCATGCTTCTGGCCAAGTATAGCAGAGAGAGCGTTTTCATCAAAATTATCTCGGTCAATTATGAGTATTGCATTGCAAAATTTGATTTTTTCATCAGTCTTAAGTTCTGGGAAATAAAGACTATACCAGTCTTCAAGACGCTCGCCAAGAAGGTTAATTGTCTTATCCAGATCTTCGATGGACTTTGTTACGCTTGCAAGAAGCATGTCACGGCTTTTTAACGCCTGCATAACGCTGTCACGGGATTTTCGCATAAAGCGCTCGCGCTTGTTAAAACCGCCATCGTCATTTCCGCCACGATTATAATCTCGCCCATAACCACGACTATTTTCGTCTCTGGAACGATTGCCGCCCCCGCGATATCCTGATCGATTTGGACGTTCATTAGATCTTTTTCCGCCTCTATCCCCACTAGGTTTTTGAGATTTCCATTCAGACATGAGTAGCACCGCATATAGGTTGTCTAGACGAGTTTAAAAAACATCTAGAAGACTGATGAAGACAAAAAAGGGAAGGAAAAAATGGGCTTGATCTGATAAGATATGTCAGAATGTCTGGAACTGGGGAGGTATTTAAACCGTTACAGACAATCAAGAAATAGGAGTGCTTACAATGAATGAAGTTGAAAAAGTCACCAAAGAAACCATAGCGAATGGCGGCGTTTTGGCCATGCTCTATTTCGACATACATGCAAAAACCAAAGAGCTGGTCCAGGAACTCGGAAGTGGGTTCATAAATGAGGTTATAAAAAAGCCAGGAGTTGTTTTTGCTTTGGGGGAAATAGATGAACCTAAAGGCGGTGAGGAGGGGAAGAACTGGTCAAGTTCAATAGAACTAAAAGTACTCACTAGAAACTTTGCAGCCCTGGCAGCAATCTGCATGGCAAATAGTCCATACACCGTGGAGATACTAAGACCGGATGAAATAAGGATGGAACTTAGTGAAGCGCATAGTCTTCTTGGAACAATGTCTGCAATAACTGCAGAATACAAAAGATACATATTAACTAAAGTTTCAAGCCCTAAAGAAATAGAACATTTACAGGATAACCTTAGGAAAAGAGCGGAAATGGGGAAAAAGATACTTGAGGGTGAATAGATGGCTCCAGAACGTAAATTTATAAAAAGCGGGATACCGGGACTAGATAGTGTTGCTGGCAGCGGGCTGCTAGAAGGATCAGTAATAACAGTAAGTGGCCCTACAGGATCGGGGAAAAGTACGCTCGGGGCGCAGTTCATCTATAATGGAGCAATGATGGGAGAACCAGGCCTCTATATAGCTATAGAGGAGAGTAGAAAGGACTTCTTCTTTCATGTGAGTGGCTATGTGTGGGATTTTTCTTCCCTTGAAAAGGAGCGGAAATTTATTTTGCTTGATTACCCAATACACGAAGTGGATCAAATAGTCACGCAGTCAGGAGCCATCCATGAAATAATAAATACCACCGGGATAAAGAGGGTGGTAATAGATTCCGTAATGCCAATAGCACTATTTTTCCATGGTGAAGATGAAAGAAAGAAAGGATTTCTTAAGTTCATAGAAAATATCAGAAAATGGGGTGTCACCACACTGATCATATCTGAGGATTTTAAAATGTCAAATTCTGGGGCACGCCCAAACTCAGAATATAGCATAGAAAGCTTTAGCGACGGTTGGATAAATTTATTTTACCGCTACGATGATAAGAGCATGGAGAGAATGCGTTACCTTGAAGTGATAAAGATGAAAGGAGTAAAGCATTCGACAAAATCTTACGCTGCAATACTTGATGAAAGAGGATTCACAATAATGAGTGGTGAAAAACCAGAAAAAGCACTTATAGTCAAAAAACCAGTAGATGTAAGCGAAGTGAAAACAGAGACAGTAGGAAAAAAGAAACTTGGAAGACCGCTACCTCTCAAAGGTGCGGCCTTGGCAACAAAATTAGCTGCTGTCAAAAGCAGACTTCTCAGAAAGAAGTAAGCCCCATATTTCTTTACTACATTCTTTACTATAATTTTTCGAGCCTTCAAAAACGATAACTCGCTTACCGAGTTTGATGAATTTTTGCACGAGCGATGGGTCATGATCGATTATTACATCACCAAATCCTTCTGCTTTTCCATCATAACCTTTTCGAACTTTTCCAACAAGCAGTTTATTCTTTTCACTTGGTAAATGCTCAGCAGGAAGAACCACCCGGCATTTTATTGATAGCAGTTTTTTTATGAATACTGGATTTGGAGCACATTCTACCTGGATATTTATGAAATAGGTAAGTGCATCGTAAGTGTCCATGTTTGTGGTGATGCCCACCAGCGCATCGCTATCTACAAAATGAACGAGCTTGAACCCTTTTTTCTGAAGTTTTTTCACCACATCGATTGGCTTGCCCATAAGCCTAAGCATGCCACCTTCTTTTGCAAAAACCTGCTTGTCTTTTATGTAAAGGATTGGAATTAGCAGCGTCATTTAGATAGCCCGTTTATTTTTGATATTACTTCTTCAAGTGAAAGGGTTTCCTCTTTACCTGAAATCATATCACGCAAAGTTACTTTTTTTGCTGTGATTTCCCTCTCGCCGATTATTGCAACAAAAGGTATTCCAAGTGCATTTGCATAATCGAACTGCTTCCTAAGATTGCGTTCATTAAGATCGGTTTCGGCAGCCACCCCACCATTACGGAGTTGGGAAGCAGCAGAAATTGCGTTTGGATAAAATTCCGTTTTCACGGCACTAACAAGCACCTGAGTGGAAGTTTTTTTGTTGTATTTAGTACGCTCACTAATAAGTGTGATGAGTCGTTCAATCCCAAAAGAGATACCGACTGCAGGAGATGATTGGCCATAGACACCAAGCAGGTTATCATAACGACCCCCGCCAGCAATTGAACCCATATCAGCACTTATTTTGATCTCGAAAACAGGACCTGTATAGTAACCAAGCCCCCGTACAAGGAACATGTCGAATTCTACTTCAAAATCGCAAAGGGCGATTAATTCTTCGATCTCGTGGGCACCCTCTTCACTATATTTTGCTGCGAGCTTAAGTTTTGTTTTGTTATCTCCTTTTGATTTTATTATTTTGAGCAATTCAGCAGCCTTTGACCCTAAAACTTCTTTTAGAAGCTTGCCTACTTCCTCTTCCCCGATTTTATCAAGCTTGTCCAGTATGCGGAAAAGCTCGGTTTTTGATTGCTCTTCCACTCCCAGCTTTGCTGCAATTCCATCTAGGATTTTTCTGTTGTTGATTAGGATTTTTGGTTTTTTAAAATCAAAAGCGAAACAAACATCTCTTGAAAGTGAAAGTATCTCAGCTTCAGCACGCATGGAACTACTACCAACAATATCCACATCAGCCTGGTAAAATTCCCTAAACCTCCCTCGCTGTGGTTCTTCCTTCCTCCAAACAACATCAATTGCATATCTCTTGAATGGTTTTGGATCATCAGTTGATGAGGCGTAGCGGGCAAGAGGAACTGTGAGATCGAATCTGAGTCCGTACTCTCCCCCATCAAGGACAAAAATCTGCTTATCTGCTTCCGAACCTGCTTTTGCACGAAGTGTTTCTAGGTATTCCATTGCAGGTGTTTCCAGAGGACGATAGCCATACTTTTTGAAGATGGAACGGATTTTATCAATTACGTCTTCCCGAACTAACATATCCTCAGGGGCAATATCCCGCATGCCTTTTGGTGTGAGCTTCATAAGATGATATCCTCTGGAATTGTATTAAAACCATTGTAGTTAAGGGCTCTAAGGAACCGGTAGAGAGAACTTATAGTTGCAATTTCAATTTTTTCCATGCTACTGTGCATGTAGGATATTGGATAGACTACTGCAACAGCTTCTCGCCCTAAACGATAAAAGGTTGTGGCATCAGTAGTTGCATCTTTTTCTTCTGTTTTGATTTCTTTTAGAGCTAGGTTTTTCATTTTGCCTACTAGATTTTGAGGTGCAATGTTTCCGCTACCTCCACCTTCAATTGAGATAAATGCAACTGAGCCATCCCCCAGATAACCATTACAGGTTGGATCAGATTTTGAAAAAGTTGCATCTACAACTATGTATTTTGGATTGGTTACCACTCGCTCGATATTCTCCAACGATGGCAGCAAGCGAGTAGTACCTGTTTCCTCACCTGCAGTTAGTAGAAGACCAGTTCCATAGTTTTTAGCACACTGTATTGAGCAGATAACTCCAATTCTATTGTCTAGAGCTGGAGAAAAAATACTAGACTGGGTCTTTATCATACGATTTTCGAATGAGAATGGCCAAAACGGAGCTAACTCTATTGGCTCTTCAAGTTCCAGAAAAATCCTACTTTCTTCAGCTTTGACATGGGGTGGAGGACTAGAAGCAACTGCCCGAATTATTTTACCATCAACCACACTCTGGAGAACCTTGCCATAAACCGATGATGGGTTAAGTAGACCAATTTTTTTAGCGCGATAGAGCTTCTGATTGTATTGTGCATCAACAACAAGGCCAACCTGGTCATAGTGAGCAACAAGAATAGTATCGCACTTA
Organism: Microcaldota archaeon; assembly: GCA_023248035.1. Taxonomy (GTDB): domain Archaea; phylum Micrarchaeota; class Micrarchaeia; order Anstonellales; family Bilamarchaeaceae; genus Bilamarchaeum. Next base: position 25,090 of record JAHFFJ010000004.1, on the reverse strand, counting down.
CCCTCCTTTTCAGGTAGTACGATAAAGTTTGAACCTTCAACGATTATTTCACGTTCCGGAAGTTCTGCTTTGAGTAATTCCAGAAAAGAATCATAAAAATTCCTCTCGTAGCCACTAACAAGAGGAACATTATTGAGGCAGAAAAGTGATGGTAGGAATTTCATCGCTTCCTCACCTTAATTTCATCCCTGGAAACTATTTCTGCAAGAGCTAAACCAAGTTTAACTGACCTTTCTATTGAAGATTCCGCCCCTAACCCAATAAGTGATCCAATAGTTTGGTCAGATAACTTATATTGTGCATATTCCGGGTATTTCCCTACTTTGGATGTGGCCTTTAGCAGTGATGAGTTTTTTAGCCATGACATAGGCAGGAACGGAACTAGTAGTGGTGCTAAACCGAATTCCGCTCTTGCAAATTCTATTGCACGCTTAGTGGCACCAAGAATTTTTTCATCATCAAATTCGAATGGAGTTACCAAAAATCCCATTTCTGGAAATAATATACCAGGTAGGAAAAGGTAGAGGTTTTGATAATTCCATTCTGCAGAAGGTCGGGCATCAAACGTACAAGCGAGCTGGATAACCTCATCCTTGGTAAGTTTGATATTTCCATAAGGAGAGGAATAGCATTCTCCAGTCCATCTAAGGGTGAGAAGTACATTCGCATTAATACGAAGATTGGTGAATGTAATTCGACCGCTTTCGTTCTTGGTGGATCTAATTCCGTCTCTCACCATAATTGATGGGATTGGTTCTTTTCCGCTCATGAGATTCTGGACTAATGCTGCACAATAGCAAGGAGTAAGATCGTCAATGTAGAGCTTACTTGGCAGGTATGTAGGTAACTGGAGATCTCGAAGAGGTAGGGGCACGAACATTTCTGATAGATAATAACTCTGAAGTCCGCAAAGCCTCGTACGAAGCTCGGTGTTATTACCATCATATGAAAGTGTTGTAACAGGCTTCTTGATATCTGCCAAACAGAAACCTCTTTCAGGCCTGGGACTTTCCACAGTAGATATTTTACCTCCCGCTTCATCCACTTGATATTGCGAAATAAAGCTACTTTTGTACCCAGTATCTGCATAGGCATCTAATGTCAACTCTAGAATTCCAGCTCTAAGCTCCATAGATTTTGCAATTGCAAGAGACGTTAGTGCTTCTCCATCAAAGCGTGCTATTTGACGTGGAAGCCAGAGACCTTTAAACTCCATTTGGGTATCGATTCCGACGTTTGGTTTAAACTTGTCTAATACATATTGCGGAATAGTTACCATACCACGAATATTTGATCCTCTGTAGTATGCAGATAAAAAATCTTTTAGAGTTTCATTTCCTATTGCAATGCCACCAGAATCAATACACCAACCACGAAATATATTTACTCCCCATCTATCATATAACCAACGGCAGGCTTTTTCTTTTGCAACTTTTCCTCTATCACCAGTACGGATTTCCAATTCTTTTTGCATTTCTAAAGCCGATGTTACATAGGGCAAACGAAGAGATTCTGTAAGTTCACTTACACCACCAAAACTTATTCCCCTTTTAGGAGAGATGAAGTAAATCCCTTCCGTTCTGACCTCCACTCTTAGACTCTCCCATATTTTTCATTTTAGTCATATTTTACACCTCCATTTCTTACTAGCTTATTTGCAGGAATTAGACCAGATCTTCTAGAAGCATAGCTATAGGCTGGGCAATCATACTGGTCACCTGCGGCTTCGAAATTTCTTTGAATAATTATTTCGCCACCTTCATACTTGCCAATTGCATTTTCTGCTTGGGTCAAAAAGATACAGGGATAAACGAGATTATCCAAACCTATTGCGAAATAGGTATAACCGGAGGTACATTTCCATTGTTTTTTTCTATATTGAGTACCGAATGTTCCAGTAGGAGCAAGATAGATATCCGGATAATCTTTACGCATTTGTTCTAGGATAGAAAAAAATCGCCTTGTTTGTTCGTCATTTAAACTAACTGCACCGCTGTTTCCAAGCGGAACATACCTCATAAATTCGATTATCCTAATTCCCCTAGAGGCGCATGAGCGAACCATATCGGGAATTGCTTCTAGGTTTTCCGGAGTTATAGTTATTCTAAGAAGAATGCCAAGTTTGCTAGCATTTATTGTATCTATCGCTCTTTCGATTAGTTTATTTGGGGTAAGACTTAAACCGCTGTTCTCAAAATTTCCCGTTATTATAATTTGTTCAATTCCAATAGATTTTAGCTGTTCTGATATTTCCGGTTGTTCAGTAATTAATATTCCATTTGTTAATACTGACTTTGCACCTACTGTTTGTAAAATTCTCAAATAATCTCGCATCATCAATATTTCTGTTGTAGTTGGATATACCGTGTAACCTTTTGACGTTAAATTCTCTATATCATATAATATTTCTGCATCTGTTCTCTGAACTCTTGCTCTATAAGAACCAGAATCAAAAACATAACAACCGGTACACCGAGTATTACAGTAAGGTGTTTCTGGTGGCAAAAACATGTAGGAAACCACTCTTTTTTCTACAAATTCATTTTTGTAGCTAGGTCGAACTGGACGTGGTACTTTAATCATATTTATCTTCCTCCCTTTTTCTGATATACGCTCCGTTTCTAGAATATGGAAAAATATTAACTTCATCAGTTGACGGTGGCTCCGGAGCTTTCGCTAGTTCTATAGTAATTTTTCTATTAGAATTTGCTACTGCTGCATTCGACGATTTAGCGCTCACACTAGTGACAATTTTTAGCAGAACTTTGCCATTAGTTTCAATTCCTATGGCATCCCTTATTTCCAAAGGTAAAACTAGTCGACCCTTTGAATCGAGCCGAATGAAGTAAATCCCTGCCTATGAAGGAAATCCCTTTCCTTAACCTCCTTATTCACCATCATATTCACCGTTCTTTTTTAGGAAAAAAGAACCAAAAAACTAACTGTACACATTTATTAGAAGTTTCCCACTATATATAAGTTTCGTTTTTTGGTTTTGTTCAGTTGAATTTTCCTTATCGGAAAATTACTGAACAGTCATCTAAGCATTCTGCCAGAGTGAATAGCTCGCATAAGTAGTATTTTATTACTTATCAAACAAATTTCAGTTATAGCCCCGTCGTCTAGCCCAACTTTTTCAAAAAAAGTTGGATCAAAAATTGGTGTTGAAACCCCCTTCGGGTTTTTGACTGATAACAAACCAGTTTTTTGTGCACTTTTTTCCTAAAAAAGTGCAGACTTTGGTCAAGGATAGGAGGTTCTGGACCTCTTGACGGCAGTTCGAACAAAACTTTTAGAAAAAGTTTTGATCAAAACTTTCTGTTGAAAACCCTTTTCGGGTTTTTGGTTTTTGTTCAGTTGAATTTTCCTTATCGGAAAATTACTGAACTTTAGTAAACCATTTTTGTTATCAGTTCTGTGCGAGCCGATAAGGCGAGCGTACAGAAAAAAGCAAAAATTAGCAGACCGTTTTGGTCGAGCTTTTTCCAAAAGCTCGAGAATCTGCCCGGGGCTATTTTTCATTTTGAAATGTTAGATTGACTATTTCTATGTAGATAAAACAGAAAAAATGGCTTTTTTTATGGTCGGATTTAAGAAAATTTCACTTTATTGTAAAGTGGATGAATAATAGCAACATTAGAGATACTCTTGCAAATGCCGAGTGGGAGCACTTAGCTCATGCACTAAAACTTGTCAGCTCTGGTGTTGAAGGAGAAGATGCAGCATCAAAAAGACTTCGTGCAAAACTTGGCCTCGTTCGAATGCTCATGTATCAAGAATTAAAAACCTGGAACGGAGATAGTACCATACAGCTTTCGTTTTTTATAGCATCATTTAAGACTATAGAAAAGCTCCAAAAAGAATTTGATAGCAGGGGCATTAAAAAAAGGGAGTTCCTGATATTCCTTAAACTATTGTTTTATAAATTCCAGAAGCAGAAGATAATTGTAAAGAAGCCACTAGCAATGATTTCAGAATTCAAAAAAATGAAAGGTGTAGTTGAGAATGGACATAGTCCTATATGAAAAACCAATCCACATAGAGCTTGTAGGTTGCAATCTTTTTGTGGAAGGAAAACAGCATTCAAAATCAGTCCGACTTCTGGGTCAGATGAAAAAAACCCTTATGAGATATACTGAGGGTGCAGCTAATCTAGAGGTATATTATATGTACCGAGATGTGTACAACAAAAATGATATGCGCTTTGACATTACTGTCATCCCGGCAGTAGAAATTTCTGGTGAGTGTGCAAAAACTTATGGCCATTATCACCCCAAAAGCGAGGATGGACTTTGTTATCCTGAAGTTTACCAGGTACTTGAAGGAAGTGTAGTTTTTATACTTCAGAAAAAACAGCAGGATGAAAGTGTAGAAGTAATAATAGTCCATGCAAAAAAAGGAAACACAATAATTCTTCCGCCTGGGTATGGTCATGTTTCTATAAACAACGCTGAAGGCGATCTAGTACTTGCAAATTTAGTATACGATAAATTTGAATCAGTATATGATGAATATGAAGATAACAAAGGTGCCCCGTATTATTACCTGAAAGGCGGGGAACTTGCACACAATACCAATTACATAGTGAGAAAAACCGAGCAGCTCTCTGCAAATGAACTTAATCGCAGGTATGGGTTTTCGTGCAAGGATATTATTACTGAATTCTTAGCTGAACCGGAAAAATTTGCATTCCTTGCAAAACCAAGGATGATGTTTAAAGATTAGATGGCATCTAGTCTGCAAAATAGTGTCTTATCCTATCTTTTATGTCATCCGCTCTGGCAACATTAAGTGAAATCTGTAAACCGTAACTTGTTGGTTTTGGAATTATAAAACCTTCTTTGATTAGCTCTTGGGCTAGCTCTTTTAAACGACCTCTGAAATGTGATGGAACGCCTTTTGCCACATTCTCAAATGCAGTATGACTTTCACCCCACTTTCGTTTTTTTGCAAGTTTATGTAGTATCATAGCCTTGAGTTCAAAATCTGATACCATAAAGTTCACTGAGTTTACCTTTCAAAGTATATATTTATAAATAATCGAATCGTAAACCACTATATGAAAGAGGATGAGAAATCAGTACTGATAGAATATTTTGGGGATACACCCATTCTTAGAATAATTGATTTCCTTCTTGAAAACAGGCTATTTGACTATTCGAAAAAACAAATAATAGATGGGACAGAGCTTGCAAAGGCAACCTTTTACAAATATTGGGAGAACATAGTTGAACTTGAAATTGTCGTACCTACACGTTCGTTTGGCAAGACAAAATTATATAAGATTAATGAAAAAAGTCCGATTGTGAAAAAAATAAAGGAACTTGAACTTGAACTGATTGAAAAAACAGCACCAACACATAATAAAACAGTACCGCAAGTCAGCTAAATTTTACTATTTTTATTGTCTTTGCCTTCCCTTGTGCAATTCTGTCACTTCCACCACCTGAACCGCCAAGCTCACTAAGAACTCTATCAAGCATTGCTTTTGCTTTTTGTCCGGAATTTTTGCCTGCAGCACAAATTAGATTTCCTGATTTGTTGAGAAGACAGCATGCAACTCCATCACTTTCAGCAACTTTTAGTGCGAGTTTCTTGAGTGAAGGTTCATCCAGATCAAGCATCTTCATTACAGGCACTCCGGAATATGAAGAGAGTAAATCTTTTGCCTCTTCGGTTACAAGAAGCTCGCTTAGTTCTTCAATTTTCTTGCGTTGGGATTTCCATTCGTTAAAGAATCTTTCAACAGTAGGTTTGAGCTCATTTTCGGAAACACTCACCACACCAGCAGCTTCATGAAGCAATTGCTCGCGTTCCTGCATATAGGCTATTGCAACTGAACCGCATTTGTAGGTTATACGTTCGATCCCATCTTGCACGCTTTCGCGACGAACAATTTTGAAACAGCCAAGTTCGCCAGTGTGACTGTGCATGCCGTGCGTTCCACCACATGCCTCAGAATCAACTTCCTTCTTCGGCTCGCCAATACTCACGATACGCAGCTCTTTTCCTGGCACCGCTCCTCCCTGGTAGATAGTAAACCCATAACGTGCTTCTGCTTCGTTACGCACAAGAGTTTCAGTAACAACTGGAAGATTTGCCATGATGTATTCATTTACTTTTTGCTCAATTCGTGCAAGTTCATCGTTTGAGATTTTTCGATAGTGGGTAACATCAAGGTGGGCTTTTTCCTCGGACTTGTTTGAACCTCCCTGCCAGATATGTGGTCCTAAAACCTCACGACAAGCGGCATTGAGCAGATGTGCACCAGTGTGATGGCGGGAGATAATTTTACGGCGGGCAAGATTAACTGCTCCTTTTACATTCTGACCAATCTTGAATTTCTTTATCGCTTCCTTTCCAACGTGATGCAAAACTATTCCCGAATTTTTTATTACGGAATCAACAGTATGCCCGTCAATAGTTCCATTATCAGATACCTGACCGCCACCCTCAGGATAGAAAAGGGTCTGGTCAAGAACAATGAAACCAGTGCTATCATCAACATGGATCACTTTGGCAGTAAAATCTCCTTTTTGGTAGTTTTCTTCCTTATAATAGAGAAGAAGAGTTTTCTTCATATCTGAGGTGTAATTCCTTATTTTTGCGAGCTTGGTTTCGTCTTCAGATGGACTTAGATTCTCCTCTTTTTCCTTTACCAGGCTATAGAAATTTCCGGGCATTTCAACTTCGACATCGTTTTCAGCTGCAACTTCCTGAATTGCTTCGGGTGGAATACCATGGCTCTTGTAGAGAGTTATGAGTTCCTTGCTGGGGATTGCGTTTTTTCCTGCGCTTGCTCCTTTAGCTTTCTTCACTATATTTAGAACCATGCCGGTTGCTTTTTCCTTTGTCGCACGGTAGCGTTTCGCTTCTTCTTCGATTACTGCAAGTGAAGTATCAACCCCGTTTTGAAGATGAGGAAATATATATTCGAGAAAATCGGCATGACCATGCATTATTTCAGAATAATCAAGATCATAACCAAATCGCTGCTGGAAACCAAACACCCTCCTTAATATGAGCCGAAGATTATAGCCACCACCTGAGTTGCTTGGGAGCATACCATCAGTGACCGTAAAGAGGAGGGTGCATAAATGATCGGCAGATGCATAAAGAGCCTGTAGGGGTTCGAGAGTATCGAAAAGTTCACGTTTAGTTACACCCAAAACTTGAGCGATACGCTCTTTCTCTTTTTCCAGATCAGGAACTTCATCTTCATTTAGACTTCCTGAGATTTTAGCAAATCTTACAAAAAGATCCTTGTCAATGGAAACACCGGCTTTTTTCTTCATCTTGTCGATTACAGGACCAAAAACAGTTTCGTAACTGGTTGGTTCGCCTGAAGTGATCCATGCCAGCCTGCTTAGACCTGCACCCATATCTATAACTTTAGTATTAAGCTCGCGATAGTGAACTCCACCAACAGTATTGGTATTTGGAGGGGTGGTTTCGTATTGCATAAAAACGCAGTTACCAAGCTCTAAACCCCGACAGAAATATTCTATGCATGGACCGAAATTCCCTCCGCCTGCCCAGACATCTTCCTGGAAAATGATTTCATCTTCAGGAATTCCAAGGGCTTTTAGATAATTAAGATCGTGTTCAAGCGCCTGCTCTTTCCAGTAGAAAAGGCCACTCTTTTTTGTATTAAATGCATGCTGGCCAACCATGACGAAATTCGTGTAGTGCCTGCCGCTCACACCTACATTGCTTATATCTGAAAAACGGATGCATGGTTGAGGAACAATAAGCGGATTTGCAGGCGGATCTAGTTCGCCATTTACAACATAGGGCTGGAAATCATTTATCGATGCTATAGTAAAGTAAAGGTCATCCCGCCACCTTGCAACTGTTGGATAGGGTTTGATATAGCCATGACCGTTTTTTGTAAAGTATTTTTCAATTTCTTTCCAGGTTTCTATATAGCCAAGTTTCTTTTTTACAGGAGTATTGCCTATGAACTGATAACCGATGCATGACGGATCACCACACAAAGTAGGTTTATCCACATTCGATCTGCCATCTTTGGCCCAAAACATGCGCGAACATTTGGAACATTTTTGCCTTTTGAAGCCTCGATCGATCAGGACTTTAAGTTTGTAGTGCTTTTCCCATTCTGCACCAAACTGTTTTCTAAGTAAGTTTTTGTCAACGTCCATTTCAAATCCCAAAGAGTAACTGTTGGTAGAGTTTTAACCTCTTTCGGACGCAGTGGTACTTTAGCGTGAAGCAATCCGCTTAGGGCGATGGAGTGGTTTTTCCCAGGGATGTTTGCCGAGCCACGTTAAGTATTCGCGACCGCGTTCAATTTCATCTCTTCTGAAAATTTCTGGTCGGGAAGACATGAATGATAACGTTTCCTTCGAAGATGGGATTCCATAATCTCTTCCAATGCAGCCTAAGGGCGATATGCCCAATGATACTATTCTGGATGAGAGTCGGTGCAGATCCATGTTCCACGCTTGGTGGTAGACACATACTTCGGGTTTGAGGCCGTAAACAGCTATCTGCGAAAATAGTTTCTTCTCGGAAGTTATCGAGTTTTGCTGCCATCTTTCATCTATATTAAACCTTTCGGCAAGAAGCCGGAAATGGTCGCTATTGCTTCCGACTACAAAACCATTCCCAATACCATTCTCCTGCGGGTTCGGCCAAAGCAGGTATCTGTCTCCAAGAATGCATTCTGCAAGCATTTCTATCGTATCTAATGAGCAGAGATGCTTCCGTTCAGATTCATATTCGTTGGGACGGTTTTTGGCTACTAGCCCAAGTAACCTGGATAGACCACCCGGTCCAAGCCCCCGCGTTTCCACAAGCCCTATATGTGGTTCATAGGCTAGAAGTTCGATAAACGCTTTCCATTCGCTAAGACGACTATCAAGTACTGGGAACCATACGGGGTGCACCCAGATAAAAAGATGAGTAATTTGGTTTTGCTCCAAGGTCAAGAAATCACATGAGATATAAGGGTTTGATGCTTAATGGTTATAAATGGTGATAGGTTGTTGTTTTTATGCTTATTCTTTGTGGGCATCAATATTTGCACGAGATTGTGGGTAATCGGAATTGATTTAATTTCAATAGTGGAGAAACAGTCATGCGAATAATGGACATTTTGCTAATTTTCATTCCTATTACCCTAGTCCTAAATTTTGTTGGGGCAGATAGCACGGTTATTTTTGTATCTTCCCTACTTGCAATTCTCCCATTAGCAGCAAAGATGGGGGAAGCTACCGAAGAACTTGCAAAAATTTATGGGGGGCAGATTGGTGGCTTACTAAATGCTACATTTGGAAATGCTGCGGAATTGATAATTGCACTCCTAGCCATAAATAAAGGCCTGATAGAACTAGTAAAGGCTTCAATTGCAGGAAGTATAATAGGCAATCTCTTGTTCGTATTTGGACTTAGTCTGTTTTTTGGAGGTTTGAAATTTAAGGAGCAAAAATTTTCTACCCATCTTGCAGGTATGAATTCGACTATGCTCCTAATTGCCTTCATGAGCATAATGATTCCGAGTTTGTTCCATTTTGTGCCGGCAGAGCATCGTAATGAGGATGAGCACATACTAAGCCTTTGCGTATCAATTTTGATGATCTCGATTTACACGCTCAGTATGGTGTTTTCTCTCAAAACCCACCAATATCTTTTTAGAACAAAAGAAGATGGTGAAAAGGCACAATGGAGTAGGAATTTTGCAATAGGCGTACTTGTAGTTTCTACAATATTGTTAGGAATTATCAGCGAAGTTTTCGTTGGTCAGATAGAGCACGTTGCTGAAAATTTTGGACTTACTGAACTGTTTATAGGTGCAATAATAGTAGCAGTAGTTGGTAATGCAGCTGAGCATCTTGCAGCCGTATTTTTCGCACTTAAAAACGATCTTGATTTGAGTGTCAATGTCACTGTGGGGTCATCCCTCCAGATAGCAATGTTTGTTGCACCCCTTACTGTGATTGCAGGTACACTAATGGGAAAGGGAATGGATCTGGTTTTCACGCCTTTTGAAGTTATCGCAGTCTTTGCAAGCGTACTTATAGTAAACGAAATTTCAACCGATGGACGATGTAATTGGTTTGAAGGGGCACAGCTTGTGATAATGTACCTTATCATAGCAGTGCTGTTCTTTTTTGTCCGTTGATCTGTTTGCCTCTTCCCCAATTACTCTAGATTATAGTGGGAATTCAAACTCTAAAAATCTCTGGATCTACTTGAGGCTCGTTCGCTTCATTCAGATTAATATTTGCCTAGTGACATTGACAAAAATACTTGCGGTTTCAAATGCCTTTTTCGATTGCTGCTCACGGGTTTTTTTTACAATGGTATTTAGTAAATCATAAACTCCCCCACGACTTATGATAGTAAATTCTACTTTGTTCCATTCATCTAAAGGAAGTTTCCCCGGGTAATGTTGAGAAAGATAACTTAAGGTACCTTCAAATGTTGAAGAGATATAGCCATCCTTAAACATGATAGCAGCACTTGCCAGACAGATGGCATTTCTGGCATCTTCAATAGAGCTACCATAATCTTTGTTCGATAGTTTCTCTTTTGCAGAAAATAGAAATCCATCAGCCATATCAAGAGAATAACGTGCACGCTCGTTATCTGGAGCAGTTTTTACAATTTCAAGCTCTATATTATACACCATTATACACCAAAAGTTATCTTCGGAAACTCATTTAAAACCGCTCATACAAAGCAAAAATATGCAACTTCACGAGAGAATATTTGAACTAGCGTTAAAAAGGTCATTTTTCTTTCCGAGCAATGAACCATATGGTGGAATTGCCGGATTTTACGATTATGGACCGGTAGGGGTTTTGATAAAGCATAAGATCGAGAATCTCTGGCGTGAAATGTTCATAAAAAATGAGGGCTTTTTGGAGATTCAAAGTTCGCTTATAACTCCTGAACCAGTACTAATAGCATCAGGACATGTTGCAAATTTTTCTGATCCGGTTGTAGAATGTTTAAAGTGCAAGACACGCATCCGGGCAGACCATCTAGCAGAAGAAAAACACTATGAAAAGCAGGGTGGACGCTGGGATGGCAAACTCGAAACACTAGATCAGATAATAGCGGATCAAAAGATAGTTTGCCCAAGATGCCAGGGGAGTTTTGGAAAGGCATACAAATTCAACCTTATGTTTGCAACCCAAATCGGAGGGGAGAGGGTTCCGGGATATTCAAGGCCGGAAACTGCGCAGGGAACTTTTACAGCATTCCCCAGGCTTTTTAGGAACCATGGCACCAAGCTACCTCTTGCAGTAGGCCAGGTGGGCAGAAGTTTTAGAAATGAGATTTCACCAAGAAAAGGCCTTGTGAGAATGAGAGAATTTACGCAAATGGAACTGGAATATTTTTTTGATCCTCTTAAGGACAAGCATGAAATTTTTGATAGCTTATCTACTCAAAGCCTGACCATGATGATTGGTGGGGTAAAAAAAGAAATGACTAGTGGAGAGATTGTGAAAGAAAAAGTTACTGCTAATGAGATAATGGCATATTACCTTGTTCGCGGATGGGAATTTTATAAGCGAGCGGGTGTGGATACGAGTAAGATGTATTATCGTGTGCTTGACCAGAACGAATTACCTCATTATTCCAAAGGGAACATAGATATGGAAGTTGAAACTTCATATGGTGCAATTGAAACAATTGGAAATTCTTACCGTACTGATTTTGACCTTTCACAACATGCAAAACAAAGCGGAAAGGACTTTAGCGTCCATGTTGATGGGAGAAAGATAGTCCCCCATGTTTTTGAGATAGCGATGGGATTGGATAGGCTGTTTTTCTGTATTCTTGAGCATTGTTTTAGAGATAAAGATGAGAAAGACGAAGCTGGAAACTGGAAGCACGGAACCGCTAAGGAATGGGAGTGGTTCGATTTTCCTGCTATTATTGCACCTTACCATGTCGCTGTTTTCCCACTTATGAGTAAAGATGGCCTTGACAATAAAGCAAAAGAAGTTGTAAGTGAATTACGCCTTGTAGGATTGGACGTTGATTATCGTGAGAGTGGAAGTATTGGAAGGCGATATGCAAGAGCGGATGAAATAGGAATACCTATAGCGATCACAATAGATTATGAAACACTTGAGAAGGGTACGGTTACTATTCGGTATAGGAATACTGGTGAGCAAATACGGACTGAAATAGCTGGGATAAAAAAAGTTGCTTATGCTCTCATAAAAGGGGAAAGTTGGGAGGGTATAAAGAAAGCCCATCAACTTGTAAAATAATTTTCCGTTCGCTCGCCTGAGGACTCGCACGGAAAACTAAAATGCGCTCGCTATCTGCGGGCTGAAACCCGCATCCGCTCGCGCCTAGATTTTAATGTTAAAGAAAAAGGATTTGCGCCAATTCATCTGCTCGAGTCGGCAGTATTCTTGGTATGTTGTTTACAATAAATTCTAATCGGGAGATATATTTTTAATAAGTCCGCATTATTTCTATTTTTAACACGAATTGAGGTGAAGATATGACAGGGCATAGAATGGGCGGAAAGGGATCAGATAGTAGAATACCTGCGGATTTTCTTAGTAGAGTTTTTGAACCTGCACGCACCACCACAAAGCATTTGACAGATTGTAGCGCCGTTGTTTTTATACTGAGTGATTATGTTCCGAATTATAAGCCGGTAGCGACTCATGTTGGAATAGATGAAGGACATAAAGTTATTGGGAATAAAATAGTAGCAAAGCTCGGGAAAATGTGTAAAGGAGCAACAGTTTTTAGTCAACCAGCAGCCAGCTACGCAACAACTGGAGCAGAAACTGCACAAGGAAAAGATATTGCAATAATTATGTTTCATTATGGACATGAAAGAGTAGTTGAAAAATTTGTAAGTGAACTGCGAAAAGCTCAGCCAGGCATTTATGTTGTTATTTGTAGTTCTGTTGCATCAGATGTCCCAAGAGGAATGGTAGATTCAGTACTTGACAAACCCCGGGTATTTGGACGCGCATCTGAAAGATACTTAAAAACCCCATTAACTACAATGCTCGCAAATGAACCTCTTCAAAATAAGAAGG